>JAGOBX010000037.1 GCA_017999075.1 Candidatus Babelota bacterium
TAGCGGGTGTATCACTGCTGCGAAACAAGCAAATATTATAGAAAAAATCAAATATAATAAACTTCTATTAAAATAAAAACTTATTATAAAATAAACGAAGATCAGTGACACAAAAAATGAAGAATGATGAAGTACTACGCCGCTTGCTCTTGAATTAATAAAATGAAATGGGAAAAAAATAAGTATTATTGATGAAAATAACCCTAATGTTTCTCCACCTAATTTCTTCCCAATTAAAAAAAAACATATTACCATTAAACTGCTTAGCAGAGCATTTACAATTTTTAATGAAACTGCGGAAAAATCCGATTTCACAATAAGTTTGTTTAACAAAAAATAATATATTCTGTACAACGCATATTTATTTTTATCTGTCTGTTCTGATTTTAAAGAATATTTTTCAAGCGCCTGATTTGCCTGATAACATTCTTCCATAGTGAAATTCGGATAATAATTCGAACCATACAATCTGATGAAAAGAGCTGTTAAAATTATTAAAAAAATATATTTTTTCATTAAAAAAAAGTTTTTGCGGCTTTTACATATTCAAGTAAATTATTAATTCTTATATTCTTTAAAAGTTTAAAGATAATTTTAGGTCTGAAATAAAATTGAATATAAGCGTTCATAACTATTTTTTTTATTTCGCTGCCAGTAATTTTTTCAGGAGTCCAGATAGGTTCATTATCAGTAAAATTAGCGTATTGAGAATATTTTTCCCAATCAAACGGATCAATCTTTTTTTCGTTTATAAGATTATTGTATAATTCACTGCCGGGATATGGAGTGCATATCGAAAATTGCGCTATATCCAGATTCAATCTTTTTGCAAATTTTATTGTTTGATAAGACAGTTTTTTTTCTTCACCGGGCAACCCAAGAATAAACAATCCCATAACTTTAATCCCTGCTTCCTTCGTATATTTTACAGCGGATTCGATTTGTTCAATTGTACAATTTTTATTTATATTATTAAGAAGTTCCTGGACTCCAGATTCTATGCCGTAAGCTATTTCATAACATCCTGCTTTTTTCATTTCTTTTAATAATGACGGTTCTGCAAGATTAACTCTGCCTTCACAACCCCAGTCAAATTTGAATTTATTTTCATTTATCATATTGCATATATCAAGAACCCTTTTACGCGATGACATAAACAGGGAATCCATAAAAAAAATAAATTTTGAGTTATATCCGTCCAATAATATTTTCAACTCATCTCTTACCCGTTCAACGCTGTGATATCTGATTTTTCCTGATTTATGCACAGTACAGAACGAACATTTATAAGGGCATCCCCTTGAAGTCATAATCATTTTATAATACTGGGTGTTTGCATACGGATGAAAATAAAACTGCATTCTGTATTGATTAATAGGTATTAACTCACGCGCAGGCACAGGTATTTCGTCCAGGTTTTCAAGAACCTCGCGTTTTTCAGTTGTCACAAATTTTCCGGCATCATCAATAAAACTTATTCCTTTTATATCATTCCATTTATTTTTTTGATTAAATTTTATTACAATTTCTGAAAATGTAACCTCTCCTTCATCGTGTACAATAATATCCGCAGACTTATTTTTCAGATAATGTTCCGCAAAAATACTCGGATGAATATTTCCGAGTACAATAAGTATTTCCGGAAATTTCTTTTTAATTAATTTAGTTAAATCTAACGCTATCTTTCCGCCGCTTGTAAGAACAGAAAATCCTATTACATCAGGTTTTTCTTTACTGATTTCTTCTATTATGTCTTCCCCTGACAAACCAAAAGAAAATGCATCTGTGATTGATACGTCATAATTATATTTCTTTAGATATGATGCGATGTAAAGCAGTCCGAGAGGTTCCTGTTTTGTCACAAAAGCCGCGCCTTTACCGAGAATTTTTGACATTGTATTTGGGCAGGTATAAAGAATAATTTTCATATAATTTTCAACTATGTTTAAAGATTATAAATTTTTGCGCTTAATAATCAAAATTTGTTTTCTGCATTATGCTGTAAGATTTATTTTTTTTCAAACTGTAAAATATTCTTATTAATAACTCTGCAAGAAGACCATTAAATATAAATTGTACTCCGAGCAAAATACATACCGCGCTTAATAAAACAAGCGGATTCCTGTGCATCCAGACACCTTTATAAATTTTATCATATATTGCAACGCTTACTGATAATATTCCTGTTAAAATTATTAAAATACCTATTTTACCGAATAAATGCATCGGGTTGGTGTTGTAAGACATTAACAATTTTAATGTAAACAAATCTAATATTACCTTCACAATCCTTGATAATCCGTATTTTGATTTTCCATAAATACGCGGTCTGTGATTAACAGGCATTTCAATAATTCTGGCTCCTAAAGATTTTGCGTAAACAGGAATAAACCTGTGCATTTCTCCATAAATATTTATATTCTTTATAATTTCTCTTTTATAAGCTTTTAAAGTGCAGCCAAAATCATGAATATCTAATCCGCAGATAGATGAAATTATTTTATTGGCTATTTTAGATGGAATTTTTTTTAATAACGGGTCATTTCTGTTAATGCGCCATCCGCTCACCACATCATAACCGTCATTAATTAATTCTATCATTTTTATTATATCTTTAGGATCATTCTGCAGGTCCGCATCAATAAATATTACTATATCTCCTTTAGAATTTTCTACTCCAGCCATCAAAGCTGCAGTCTGTCCGAAATTTTTTTTAAACCTTATACTTTTTATTTTTTCGGAAGTTTTGGAAAATTGTTCTATTATCTGATGCGAGTTGTCTATTGAGCCATCATCAACATATATTATTTCATAATCTGTATTAATTGATGCAAACACATCAAGCAATTCAGCATTAATATTTTTCAGATTTTCTTCTTCATTATAAACAGGAAGTATTACGCTGATTTTCATTAATTTGTTTCCCGTATTTTTTTAAAAACATATTCATTATTCCCAAGATTGTTTTTATGTTTTATATTTTCAAGCATAAATTTTTTTTGTTTTAAAAATTTGAATATTTCTTCTGTGTCCGCATATTCATAAGGGTATCCTCCGATCCAGTCTTTAATATCAACATACCAGGACATTCCCCTGTATTTCTCAGGAAACTCTCTAATTTTACGTAAAGGATTGTTCAATGTCAGCAAATATAAAAGCATCAGTAATCCCGCAGAAGAAAAATTTAACAGCTGTTTGATAAATCCCGGAGACGCATTATAAAATTTTTTTTCCAATTCCCAGAATTTTGAGGTACCGAATCTTCCGTCAGAAAATATGCAGAAATCATTAATTTTGTTATATATGGCTATATAAAATTTCCCGTTTTCCGAAGTTAATGAAGAAGCATTATCTATCGCTTTCCACATATTTCCTGTATGGTGGAGAACTCCCCATGAATAAACAACATCAAACTTTCCAAGTTTTTTTACAAATTCGTCGTCAAGAATAGAACCTTCAATAACTTCCCAGTTTGATGGGTTGTTGTATGTGTTGAAAAGCTGTCTACAGCATTTAACTGAAAAACTGTCAACATCCAGACTTATAATTTTTTTAGCATTTAATTTATATGCCGCTAAAGAAAACAGCCCTGAACCGCACCCTATATCTAAAAACGTTTTTCCTTCCAGAGTATCGCATTCAAGCATTTCTTTTAAAGATTCTACAGCTTTGTTTAGTCTTGTTTCATTAAAATATTTGTCTAAAAAAAATTGCCAGTTTTTACCGAATTCAAATGTATAATCTTTCATTTTTTTAATTTAAATACATACCTGAACGGAAATATATTTACAGGTATCCCCGAATAAGAAATCAATTTAAATTTTTTTGTCAGAATATTCAGCCATTCATCAAAATTCAGATTATGAAGATGCCATTCATCAATAGATATTTTTATTTCATCAAACGAATAGGATTTATTTGAAAATATGGATGAAAGTTTTAATTTCATAATAATTTTTTTTATATTTTGAATGTTTTTTTCAATTGGAACAGTAACAACAAAAATTCCTGATTCTTTTAATAATTTATACGCATTATCAGCAACTTTTTCAGGATCAGGAAGGTGTTCCAGAGCTTCACTGCAAATAATTTTATCAAAATAATTTTTTTTAAAAAATAAAGTTTGAATATCTCCCTGAACAAATTTAACTTCAGGAGCATTAATTTTTGCTTTTTCCAGAATATATTTTGAAATGTCCGCTCCGAATTTATTTTCAGAATTTACTTTGGTTAATATATTCGCGGCTCCGCACCCAAGTTCAAGAACTTTATCAGTTTGTTTTATTTCTAAATATTTTAATATTGATTTTACTCTTTGTTTTTCTATTATTTTTATAGGTAGAGGGCTTTTTTTATGAAAATTATCAGGAGAATGTTTCCGGATCATATTATCGTTCCACGTTTTAAAATCAACATTTTTTTCCGGAATATTTCCCATATTATTTAAAATACATCCTTTAAATTTCGCCGAATAATTCAATTTCGATTAACCATTATTTTATAAAATTAACTTATTGCAATACCGCAATTTTTAATACAAAATATTTTATGAATTAAAGTATATATAATATCATATTCCTTGTCAATTCGATTTTTTTAACGATTTTCATTTAAACTTTGACTTTTTACTTTTTCCAGAATGCAGGAGAAAAAAATACAAGTATTGTAAAAAGTTCCAAACGGCCTATTATCATAAAAATCGATAAAACAAATTTTACCGGAGACGGGAAAAAAGCGAAATTTTCTATTGCTCCGACTTTTGCAAGTCCAGGGCCTATATTCCACAGGGTTGCAGCTACGGCAGATAAAGATGTTTCAATATCAAAATTGTAAAGAGATACAAACAGGGAACCTATAATAAAAATTATTATAGCAAAAACAAAAAAACCAAGTATTTGAAAAAGAGTATGTTTAGGGAATGGCTGTTTTTCAAGTTTCAGGGTTACTACAGCATTCGGATATATTGTTCTGAATAATTGCTGCCATGCAAACTTTAAAAGTATTACTATTCGTATAACTTTCATCCCGCCGCCTGTAGAACCTGCGCATCCCCCTATAAACATTAAAACTAAAAATAATATCTTGCAGAACGACGGCCATAAATTGAAATCAGCAGTCGCATAACCGGTCGTTGTCAGTATTGAAACAACTTGAAAAAACGCATATCTCGTAGATGATAAAATTGTAGGATAATAATTATTGAAATATAAAATTGCTGTCATTGATAAGGTGCTGAATATTATTATAGACATATACGCCTTGAATTCCGTGTCTTTAAAAAAATTCTTAAAATTTCCGTGAATCAAATTATAATAAAGAGAAAAATTCATGCCTGCAAAAATCATAAAAAATGTTATTATAACATCTATATATTTGTTATTGAATCCGCCTACGCTTTTATTTAATGTAGAAAATCCTCCGGTAGCCATTGTTCCGAAAGTATGACACAAAGAATCAAACAGACCCATTCCGCAAATTAATAGCAAAATAATTTCAATACAGGTAAATCCAAAATATATATACCATAAATATCTTGCGGTATCAACGGTTTTCGGTTTAATTCCGCTTTTAACAGGACCAGGCGATTCAAAATTCATTAAGTTTCTGCCTCCTACTCCAAGAAATGGAAATAAAGCTACAAACAAAACTATTATCCCCATCCCTCCGAGCCAGTGAGTGAAACTCCTCCAGAACAATATACCCTTGCCTATTATTTCTACGTCTTTTATTACTGAAGAACCTGTGGTGGTGAACCCTGATACAGTTTCAAAAAATGCGTCAAAAAAATCAGGAAGTACTCCTGACAGCATAAAAGGAAGAGATCCGAATAACCCTGCTATTATCCATCCGAAACCTACAATAAAAAATGCTTCTCTCAATAAAATTTTTCCGGCTATATTATAATTTAACCTGAACATTATTATTCCGCTGAATAAACATATAATAATTGAATAAAAAAAAGCTGTTAAATCAGGTTCATCATAATGCCAGCACCACAAAAATGAAGGCACCATAGCAAACCCAATCAATATGACAAGCAGACCGAATATTTTAAGAATTATTCTCAGATTCATTTTCTATAAAATATATCCCATATCTCGGACATTCTGTTTTCCAAAGTTATTATAATTACAATGTCTCCCACAATCAATGAGTCTCCTCCTTTTGGAATAATGACAGTATCTTTTCTGAGTATGGCTCCGATTAAAGTAGTTTGTGGAAGTTTTGCTTTATATAACGGTTCATTTAAAATATCGCAGTTCTCATTTACTTCAAGTTCTATTATTTTACTTTTTTCATCAGGTAAAACCGCTATTGTGCGCATTTTATCTTTCATTAAAAAACTCAAAATTGCACTTGCAGTTATAACCATAGGATTAACAATAGTGTCTATCCCGAGCATTTTGGCGATTGGAATGTATTCTGTCCTCTGAAGAGTAATTAGAGTTTCTTTAGCTCCTTTATTTTTTGCTAAAACAGCTGAAATAAGATTATCTTCGTCATTTGTAGTTAATGCTAAAAATGTGTCAATTTCAGAAATATGTTCTGCCAATAAAAAATTCGGATCCAACGCGGAATCGTTTAAAATAACTGTTTTTTCAAGTTCTTGAGAAAGATATTCGCAACGGCGCCTGTCAGATTCAACTATTTTCAGTTCAAAATTATCTTTTTCCAGAGTATCAGCTAAAGTAAACCCTACGTTGCCGCCGCCGAATATCATAATCCTTTTACGTTTTATTTCCGTTTCATTAAAGTTTCCGGCAACTTTAAATATTGATTTTGTATCTCCCATTATAAAAACTTTATCTCCAGGTTCAAAAAAATCATTGCCATTAGGAATAATAATTTTTTCATTCCTATAAATCCCGACTGCAATTACTGAATCTCCAAGATTAAGATTTTTTAATGGAATTTTTATAAAACTGCATTCATGCGTAATACTGAATTCTCGCATTAGTATTTTATCTTTGGCGAAAAATTCTATTGAAGCTATTCCCGGAGTTCTGACTCGTTTTGCAATTTCTCCGGCAGAAAAATTTTCAGGACAAAATACAAGATCAATACCAAAAAAATCAGAACCTCCTGTTTTTCTTCCCTCAATAAATTCTTTGTTGCGCACGCGCGCTACGGTTTTTTTTACTCCAAGGTTTTTTGCTGTTAATGCAGATATAAGATTAACTGCGTCATCTGCTGTTACAGATATAAACAAATCCGCTTGACTGACATTTGTTTCAGAAAGAAATTGAAGATTAACTGCGTTTCCTATAACTGTCTTAACATCAATTTTATCTTCAATTTCTTTTAACCTGAATTTATCTGTATCAACAAGCGTTATGTCATTATCCTGTAACGATAACAATTCAGCAAGGTATGACCCTATAAATCCTGCGCCGACTATAAAAATTTTCATGTTATTATTTTATTTCTATGTTTCTATTGCTTGAATTAAGTTTATCCCAATCCCCGTCCTGAAGAAATTTGTATTCATAATGACCTGGTTTCAACTGTATTCTTATGCTCCATTTTCCATTATCTGTTTTTTCAAGTTTATACTGTTCTGTATTCCAGTCATTAAATGAACCTGCTATAGTTACTTTATTTGCAGACGGAGCAATAACTTCAAACAGAGTTCCGTTTTGCTGAAGAACTGAAGAATTTGAAGAAACTTTTATTTTTCGATTGTCTTTATTTAGAATATCCCAATCCCCGTTCTGAAGAAACTTATATTCATATTCACCCGGAGCAAGATCAATATAAACTCTCCATTTACCGTTTTCAGCGCGGGCGAGTTTACAAGCAGAATTGTTCCATTCATTAAACGAACCTGCTATTGTAACCTCATTTGCGTTTGGCGCTGAAACTTCAAACAATGTTGATTTCGTCAATCCCGACATCGGTTTAACTGTAACTGATCTGTTATCTTTATTCAGTTTATCCCAGTCATTATCCTGAATAAATTTATATTCATAAGTCCCTTTTTCAAGTTCTATATCTACAGACCAATTTCCATTTCCATCGGAATTCATAGGCATATTGTTCATATCCCAATTGTTAAAACTTCCAGCAACATTCATTTTTTTAGCATCAGGCGCAAAAATTTTAAATGATTGCCTTACCGGCTGTTTCGAAGCACTTTTTTTATTAAGAAAATTTTTTGAAAATTCAGTATCAGTATTATATAAAACAATAGCAGAACGCGATGCAGCTCTGACAGAATTCTTTGTGATGTTTGCTTTGACATTATCGCCGTAAAAATTATGTTTATCTGCTGCCATATACCATTGCGATTCAGGAATATTAACAGAAGTTTCAAATGGATTAGGATTATATATTACAAGACAATTTTCCCATTTATCCGAAGTGCCGCCTTTGTTGATAATAAAAGCTACGCATTTAGACGGCAATTCATAATTCAAATCATCATCAAGAAAATATATATTATTTTTTATTTCTTTCCCTGTTTCAAATCTGAATAGAGGATGCTCACTTCTCAATTTTATTAATCCTTTATAATAATTGGAAACATTCAGATATTTTTCCTTTCTTGTCCAGTCAACCTGATTTACCGCATCTCCTTTATTATACGGATTATCAATAAAATTCTTACTCCTCAAAAAATCCTGTCCCACCTGAATAAACGGAATTCCCTGTGATGTCATCAGTATAGCTGCGCCAAGTTTATCCATTTCTATTCTGTCTGCGTCAGAAATCGACAAATCTCGTTCCGTAGAAATGACAAGTTTATCCCACAATGAATAATTATCGTGGCATTCAATATAATTAATTGTTTCATTTGGTTCTGCGGCAAAATCAGTTACGCTTGCAATAACTCCTTTTTTTATTCCTTCTACATTATTGCCAGCCTGGATGTAACCTTGCGATGCATCGCTTACTCCTGCTTTTATAGCGCTTCTGAAATGATCATTGAAACATCCGAATCCTTTATTTTTCTGAGTTCCTTTAACAGTAGCTGCAGGAACGAGCGACGTTCCTCCTGTCCATGGTTCGCCGTAAACAAGTATATCGGATTTAATTTTTTTTAATTCTTCAA
This sequence comes from Candidatus Babelota bacterium, assembly GCA_017999075.1. Classification (GTDB taxonomy): domain Bacteria; phylum JAGOBX01; class JAGOBX01; order JAGOBX01; family JAGOBX01; genus JAGOBX01. Next base: position 9,053 of record JAGOBX010000037.1, read on the forward strand.
CAGCAATTTTCATTGTTTCCAGATCTATCAATCCCATTAAATCAAACCTGAATCCGTCAATATCGTATTCTTTTACCCAATATTTCAGAGAATCAATAATATATTTTCTTCCCATCAAAGATTCACTGCGAAATTCGTTGCCGCATCCAGAACCATTCGAATATCCTCCGTCTTCTCTTACTCTATAATAATAATTAGGAGCAAGTCCGTTAAAACTCACTCTAACCTCAGGGTTTCCTTCTGCTGTATGATTATACACTACATCCATAATTACTTTTATCCCTTTTTTATGAAATGCGTCAACCATTTTTTTTGTTTCAATAACTCTTGTTCTATCATCGCGTTTGGTAGAATAAGCTCCTTCAGGAGAATTAAAATGAAACGGCATATATCCCCAGTTATGTTCATCTTTGTTCTCATCATTATCAAAATCCTGAAACGGCATAATCTGAACTGCATTCACTCCAATTTCTTCAATATGTGAAAGCATTGTAGAAATGTCTTTATTTTTTGGAAGATACGAAGGATACTCTGTTAATCCTAAATATTTTCCGCGATTCTCCACTCCGGAACTCGGATTAATTGAAATTTCTCGAATATGAAGTTGGTATACCACTGCATTAGAAATAGGAAATACTGGAGCTTTCGCGATATTTATGTTATCAGGAGCAATTATCAAACATCTGCCCCTCGTAGCAGTATTGCATTTCGAATAAGGGTCCATAACTTCATATTCTTCATTAATAAACACAGAATGAAAAGTATAATATTTGTTCGCAAGATTCCCATAAATTTTTACTTCCCAAATACCGTTCCCTATATCAGACATCTTATGTTTTTCCGGAGAACCCCCTTGAGGCTGTTCATATATATTAACAAATAATTCATTAGCCGTAGGAGCAAATGTCCTGAAAATTGTATAGTTCTCAGAATATGATGCCCCAAGTTCTATATCTTTATAATAATATGGATCATCTATAATTTTTCCTGCTGTTAAAGGTCCTTCTTTATATCCCGGTATTGAAACATAACCTTCTATTTTGGAAGTAACTGAAATCGGATTTTCAAGCATACATTCTATTACTTTTATTTTCCCATTGCTGAATTTGGGAGTAACTGAAACAGTTTTATGAATAGTACCCTGTCTGTCTTTATAAATAACATCTTCAGATTTAAAATTAATCTGATTCAGACTTTTTGACAAAATAATTGAAAACGATTTTGTGGAATTCATCAATGACTTTACTACTCGAGGAGAAACATCAGGTTTTGATTCATATACTTTTCTGTCTTCACTTAACAAATAAATATGATTCCCATAATTTTTTATATTAAAAAATCTGTCAGGATCATCTTTAAGTTCCCATTCTTTAAAACGAGGCAGCATACCAAAATCATCTGCGTTGCCGTATTCTGTAGGATTTAAAATAAAATAAACTCCAAAATCATCTTTCCCTGTCTGAGTCAAAGCTCCTGATTTGTTTGTATGAATTCCCCAGACCCATAATGTCCAGTGTTCATAATCACCGTCAGGTCTATGGTAATGAACAGTTATTTCATTGGAAAAAATAGGAACCGAATAAATGACTACAAATATAAATATTAATAAAAATATAATTCTTTTCATAAAAATCCTCCTAACTTTTATTATTGTTAACTTATTTTTTTATCACTCAACTCATAAATATACCTTATCTTTACTTTAGTATACTTTATTTTAAACAATTAAATAAATTGACAATCAAAATAAATTATACTGAAATTTTTCATGCTGTCAATGTATTTTGAACATAGTTTTTAATATAAATGTTTCCAAATGGCGGTTCTGCAATTTTTTACAAAATTTATATATTGATTATGAATAAATCAATTTTATAAAAACAAATATAATTACATTTCCATGACATTTCCAAATATATAAAATTAAAATTATCTTAACCGAATGAAAAACAACAAATTAAGTAAATTTACTATCAAAAAACTTGACAAAACAAAAAAAATATGATAAATTTAGGAAAACAAGGAAAAAAGGGATATAAAAGAAAATAATCCCTTGCCTAAAAAGTTTTATTCGGCTTTTGCCGAAATCTATATACCTTAATTCATAATAAAATAAATTTATGGATTATTTGTATCGGATTTTTCAGTTGTTATTTGACATCGGGATTTTTAAAAATAATTAAATAATTCAATTCTCTCATATTTTTATAATTTACTATTACAAAATTATAATTTATATAATATTAACCATAAAAAAACACCGTTAAAATTTTAACTTTTTAAGAATTTTTAAGAAGTAAGCATTTTTTCGTGCGTTGTTAAGTTTAGTTTAAATAACTTTCCGACTAAATCTTACCGGAGGTGGTAGATTTATGAGGGTTTTAGTTTATAAAATAAAAAAAATATGCACTGAAATATTGCATGTTTAATTTTTCTTGATTTTTTTTGATGGTTTTAAAACTTGATTTATTGATAATATTAATCAATAAATTCTAAATGTTGGGGTTTAGCAGGTTAAAATAATCAAATTTTTTCAGATTAAAATTTTCTAATCTTTTGTCGGAAAGAAAAAAACTTGACATAATTTTTAGATTTTGCTATAATAGTTGAATTATTTTATTATTGTGAAATTAATAAAAATAAGATAACAACGAAAATACAATACAATCGGAGGTGATGTTAATCATTTTTTTGTGTAAAATAATTTTGTTAAGTAATGACTTGACTTAACAGAATTTTATTAAAAAAATTCGACAAAAATCGAATTTTTAATTTTTATGGCTTACTCAAAGTAAGGAGGAAATTTCAAATGAGAAAGTTAATATTATTTATGTTGGTTGTGTTAATCGCATTACCTGCTTATGCTGGACTTGATTTAAAAGATCTGAAACTTAACGGTCATTACAGATTAAGAGGTTATTATGTTCAAAATGATGATTCTCTTAGTACAATTAATGATTTGAACAGGTTTTACAGACAGAGAATCTGGTTAGGAACAGAAGCAAATGTAGCTGAAAACGTATTATTCAATGTTACTTTAGAATTGGAAAAAGAATGGGGAAAATCAAATACAACTCCAGCTTCTCCTACAGCAACTTTAGTTTCAGGATATGTTAAATTTTCAAAATTGTTTGACAAAGAATTAGCATTGACTATCGGACGTCAGGCATATCAGTTAAACAAAAATAATTTCGTTGTTTGGGATTCAGCAAACGGTCTTGACGGTATGAGATTAAACTATGTAGCAAGTGATTGGGAAATGGATGTATTGTATCTGAAAGTTGCCGAACCAGGTAATGTATCTACCACAACTTCTACATATTTAGCTGATACTACAACTGGGGTTGTTACAAAAACAGATGTTACTACAACTGTGTCTGGCGATCTAAATGATGTTGAATTTTACGGAGTTGTAGGAAACTACAAAGGCTTCAAAGGTCACAAACTTCAGGGATATGTTTTATTTGACAGAAATGGAAATGCTAATAACGAATCAAATTTAAAACGTTATATCGGTATACGCGGCGAAGGAGATATCCAGGCAGTTGAAGGATTATCTTATATTGCAGAATATATCAACCTCGGCGGAGATAATGGCGCTGTTAATGAAATTGATTACAAAGGTTCTTTAATTTATTTAAGCGGAGCTTATATGTTTAAAGATATGAAATCTTTAAAACTTGTTGCTGATTATTTGGTTGCTTCAGGCGATAATGATAATACTAACAATAAAGAAAAAGCATTTCAGTTTTCATCTTTCTCACAAAATGCTGGTACTGTAAATCTTGAAGGAAACTTCAATTTCGACAATGGAATGGACGCATACTTTTTTCAAAGAGGAACTTATTCAAATTTAAGAGCTCTTGGTATCGGTTTATCATTCAAACCTGCTGACAAATGGTTTGTAGGTACTAAATATTCTGTGTTAAAACAGGATAAAGTTGCTGCAGGCGCTGACAAAAAACTTGGTAACAACTTTGACTTATGCGCAAAATATGATTTAGGAAAAAATTATTGCGTAACTGCTGGTTACTCAATGTTTGATCCTAAAGAAAATTATGTAGCTAACGGCGAAAAAACTGAAGTTTTAGCAGCAGAATTCAGAATTAACTTCTAATTCTAAAACGAGAATTTCAATTGAAACTTATAGACTTTAAAAGTTTTTTAAAGTTAATTAAGTAATTTTTTGGGGATTTGTTCGAGCTTGAAAAAGCCGGACAAATCCCCTTTTTTTTTGTAATAAAATCCGTACTTCCCATATAATATACTTTGTTCAAAAAACAATTATATTGCTGAATTTTTAAAATTACCCTCTATAACAATAATAAACATAATCAATGTCCGTGTTTTATATTTACAACGCAAATAAAAAAATATAAACAAATAAGTAAAAAAAATTAAAATAAGCAGATAGAAGTCTGAAAAATAAAAATTATTTATTAGAAATTTTAAAAAAATCTTGACAAACTATTATTCTTTAAATATAATAAGAAAGAACAAATAAAAATCCTTGATTTTTCAAGGTAATAAAAAAAATCTATAATCAAATTTCTGGCGACGTCGCCAAGCGGTAAGGCAGAGGTCTGCAAAATCTCCACCACCGGTTCAAATCCGGTCGTCGCCTCCATTCTAATTACCGGTCTAAAGCATTATTTATCAGTATGTTTTTTAAGTATATCTTGAAAGAATAATCTGTTTTCTGTTTTCAATAATTTACTCAGTTTTACCTAGTTTTACTTGAATTTTGGTACAACACTTTTCAATTCACTAGTTTCAGGTTTGTTCCACATACAAAACACACTCCTTAAAAATAGATTTAATAAAAACATTTTGCCTATGAGCAGACACTAGCAGAATTACAAAAGCAGAGTAAAAACGCAGTGACTTCCAAATTTAATGTTCACCTCCAGTGTTTTGGAAATCGTAAAAGGAAAGAAAATTAGTAGCAGAAATAAAAAAAGCCGCCCAAGCTTTTTACGGCTCGAACGGCTTATTATTGATTTAATACAGGCAGACGCCGGTACCTCGTAACTTCATAAATTCCGGATATACCGCTAATAGGGATCTATGCATAAAATTTTCAAAAAAATGGTCTATTATGGAATTTTTTCTGTTTTGCAAACATTAAGATTGAAAAAAAGTAGAGTTTATGATATAATTCAATTTTTAATGTTAGCGATTGCAAATTATTAAAATTCTATGAAAATAAAAAGAATATTTATCAGCAGCGTTCAAAAGGAATTTAGCGATGAACGAATTGCCTTGAGAGATTACATAACAGGCGATCCGTTAATGAGAAAGTTCTTTGAACCCTTTATATTCGAAGACATTCCGGCTAAAGAAAGACCTGCTGATAATGTTTATATTGATGAAGTTAAAAACTGCGATATTTATGTTGGCCTGTTCGGCAATGAATATGGTTTTGAAGATAAATATGGAATTTCTCCGACACAT
>JAGOBX010000488.1 GCA_017999075.1 Candidatus Babelota bacterium
ATTTCACCCTGCCCCGGCAACCCTGTAGTTTCTGTGTCGAAAACTATAATTTTATTTAACGACCACTTTTTTTTTTGCTTTTCGGTCATGTAATGCTCCGGTAATTTTTTGATTTAATAAAAAATTAATTTGTTGAAAAAAATGAAATAAATAAAAGTATTTTTCTCAAAATATTTTTCAGTTCGGTATCCCTGTAAAATCAGGAACCAGTAATTTGAGTAATTTGTTTATTTCATCCGTTGATATAGAATTTTCTTTAGAATTTTCTTTTATAAAATCAAGAGCTCCCCAGATTTTTCCAACATAAACAAGTTTGTCATCAACGTTAAAGATTGTAACTTCGACAAATTTATTGGCAAAAATTATAACTGATTTAATTAATTCTTCCGGGATATTAATTTTATTTATTTTTAAAAAATCTTTTAAAACTTTACAATGATACTCATTTTGCGATACAGGGTTTGAAACATAATTTTTTTCTATACCTTTATTAGGAGTATCTTTTATCTGCAAAACATCTTTATCCAATGCCGAACCCTCTATTTTGCCTTTATAATTTTTGGTTTCAATAACAAATATACCTTTTGTAGAAATAAGCAAATGGTCAATTTGTGATTTTTGCATTCCTGTGCCTGAAATATTGCAATCGTTGAGAATATAGTAGTCATCGGATAATTTTTTTTGTAAATTATTAAGAACAAAATTTTCTCCTTTTTTACCATATTTCATTTTATTGACATCATCGTCATTGTCTATTTTTTTAAATTTTTGACCGAATCCGACAAAAACCAAAAATGCTCCTGCTATTATCAAAGCATAATTGTCAAAATTTTTAATTGTAAAATAAAGGATTATTCCTATAACGATTAAAACTGCGCCTGTTATCATTAAAATAGGACTTAATTTTGACAATAACCTGCTTTCTTTTTTTAATAAATCGGATTGAGTTTTAAGAGTACCTTCTTTTGTTAAAACAATTGCCATTTAATGCTCTCCATTAGTATTGATTAATTCGCAGATCCTGAAGCTGCAGAAGGAGTGAACACTCTTGTTCCGAGTTCATTGTCCAGCATAAATATACCGCTTCCTTTTTCTTCGCCGAGAAGTTTTAATTTTTGAACTACAGCATCTACAGATGATTCTTCCTCTACTTGCTCATTGACAAACCATTGTAAAAAACTGTTAGCAGCAAAATCTTTTTCTTCGAGTGATAATGCTACCAGGTTATTTATGCTTTCTGATATAAAATTTTCATGTTTATATGCTGCTTCAAAAGCATCTAATATAGATTTCCAATCTATCTGAGGCGCTTCAATTGCTTTTAACTCTACTTTTCCGCCGCGTTCTATTATGAAATCAAAAAATTTCATAGAATGAAGAAGTTCTTCCTGAACCTGAACGCGCATCCAATTAGCAAATCCTTTTAAATTTTTGTTTTCAAAATATGCAGCCATTGAAAGATAAAGATATGACGAAAAATATTCTTTATTCACTTGTTCATTTAAAGCTTTTTCCATTTTTTTACTAATCATAATATGTCTCCTGAATAATATTAAAATATTATAATATTTTTAATTTTTCCACAATCCATGAAGATTACAATAAGAGCGTACAGTAAATTCATCTGCATTTATACAGAATTGAGCTTCAGGCGAATCTCCTGGTTTGAAAAACTTTTTGTTAATTCTGCTGCCATGAATAACTTCTATCCATTCTATATAATGTTTTTCTTCCATAGGATGTGATACACTGCCTACTTTCACCCAAATGCCTTTTTCATTTTTTTCCACTACCGGAATATGTTTTTCTTTTGAAGCGTCAACAGTATTTTCTTTTTGTAAAGTCATAGGTTTTCCGCAGCATACAAGTGAACCTCCGCCTGTAGTTACAACTTCCACAATGTTTCCGCATAATTCACATTTATAAACTTCATTGATTTTAGCCATACCAAACACCTCCAGGTTATTTTTTCCTATTCAATTGAACAGGAATACTGCATTATTTTTTGCAGTGTTTTTATTAAAAAATATTTTAATGATAAGGTTTTATAGCCATACATATATATGAATTATTATTTTATAGAATATACTTTTATTTTCTGAATTGTCAAATAAAAAATTATATTAATGATTTTAAAATTTTTGTATTCAGGAACCTATAACACGTTTTTCATAAATATAAATGAATGATAAAAATAATGCTGTTATAACAGGACCGAAAATCAATCCGGTTATTCCAAATAAATAAACTCCCCCTATCAATCCAAATAAAAAAATAAGAGGATGCGGTTTAATTCCTGATGATAATTTATTCATAATTTTTTCCCGGATTATATTTTCTAATAGACTGATTGACACACACCATATTATAAAAAAAATCATGGAATAAATTTTGTTTTGAACAAATAAAATTATGGATGCAGGGAGCCATATAATAGAAGCTCCTGCAATAGGAAGCAAACATAATATTGACATAATAAGCGCCCATACAAAATAATGCCAGTTAAAAAAAATGAAAGGGATTGCTGTTAAGAAACCTTGAAATACAGCGGATAATAATGTTCCCACAATTGCAGATTTAGAACATTCTTTAAATTCTTTTATTAAAAAAATTTTATCTTCATAATTCATTGGACTAAGTTTTTTTATGCGCTCAACAATATTAACACCATCTGATAGAAAATAATATAAAATTAAAAGCATAAAAAAATAATCAATAAAAAAATCTCCTGTTTTAATTATAACAGTCAATCCGAGTTTAGAGATGTTTTTGGCAAAAGAAGATACGATTACAGAAATTTTTGTTTCTATATCATATTTTGAAATAAATTCATTTATTGACAGATGGGTTGAAAATTTTTGTTCAATTATATTCAGAAAATTTCTAAAATAATTTTGGATTTCAGTTTTATTTATAGTTGTAGACAAATCCATAAGCTCATAGGTTAATTGAGAAAAAATCATATACAACATAAAAATTGATATGAGAAAAAAAAACAGTAATGTTAAAAAAGAAGAAATACAGTTTATTGAATCTGGCTTAAACTTGAAAAATAATTTTTTGTTTATAAATGAAAGAAAATAATCGAATTTTAGTTTTACAGGATATATTATTACTG
>JAGOBX010000489.1 GCA_017999075.1 Candidatus Babelota bacterium
TTTTTTTTTTCAAGCCAGAGACGGCATACGATTTCTTGTTCGGTCTCGGTGGCTCGGAAATGGGTATAAGAGACAGATTTTGTTTGGCGCGTTTAACTTATTGAAAAACGAGTCATTATCATCAGCTGATTTAGGAGTAGTTACTGAACTGTCCGGTCTTACAGAATTGAGGAATAACGATACTCTTGAATGGTCAAAACTTGAATCAGGAGACCAAATAATATCAGGAGGATTGTTCGTAACTTATAAGAAATCAAAAGTTTCTTTTAAAACTGACAGAAACCTAATCATTAAAGCCGGAGAAAACACTGTATTTCTATTGGTTATTAAAGACGGGGAATACATCTGCAAACTTATTTCAGGATTTTTGCAGATTGAAAATATAGAAAAGAAAAAGTTTACGATATTAACCACTTTATCTACGGTATTCATATTGGATTCGGTTAAAACAGAAATTTTCGCATCAGCTAATTTAAATTTAGTCAATAATTACGATAATACTGTTTTAATAAAGGATAACGGGAAATTAATCGATTATAAATTGCTGAATAAATCATCCTGTTTAATAATGGAAAACGGCGAAAACAAAATATTCAATTCGCCGTTGACAATAAAAAACGCTCTTGAATTAGGTATATTGAATTCTAAAAATGTTTCAATTTCAGAAAAAAAAAATATAAAGATTGACGTTAAATTCAATGATTTGGATTTAAAACCTTCAAAAAATAATTCTTTTGAATTTAAAATTATTACAGATAAAACTAATATTGTGATCGTTAATAATATGACTTTAAAATCACAGACTGGAATTTTTAACGCTCAGCTTTTTTTAAATGAAGGTAAAAATAATATTTCAATAAAAGTAATATCTCCAAATTCTCTTGAAACTTTTAATTATGATTTTATAAAAATATTTGATTCTACCCCTCCGAAACTTATTGTTACAAGAATGAATCTTGACTCTAATAATAAATTAATAATAGAAGGATTAACAGAACCTGGGGCATTGGTAAAATTGGGGAATATACCTATATCTGTAAATAATGACGGGAGTTTCAGAACTGTTTTTTCAAATTTTTCTATGTTTTCCGGAAATATTTCGCCTGAAATAAAAGCAGAAGATGAAGCCGGAAATATAAACATTTACAAAAGTAATGTTTCAGAATTAAATGATATGTCGCCTCCAGTTATAGTTTCAGTTCAGATACAGCCTGCTTCAGCTAAGAAAAATGATATGATAACTGTTTTAATTTCAGCTTCGGATAATACTGCGTTATCTCCAGGATGTTCTATTAAAGTAAAATTGCCGTCCGGAAATATACTTTTAAAAACTTTAAGATTACAAACTAAAAATCAGTATTCAGGCAATCTGTCCGGCTCTTTTTCTAATTCTGAAGGAATTTATAAAATTGAAGAAATTATTTTGAATGATATATATAATAATTCAAAAATTTATTATACTAATTATGAGTATTTAATAACAAATTAAACTATGTTGCCTGATTTATACGAATACAGCGGAGTAATACATATACATACCGAATGTTCTTTTGACACTTCTGGAGATTTGAAGTCTTTAGTTGAAGCTGCAGATAAGACTAAACCTGATTTTTGTCTGATTACAGATCATAATTCGATAGAATTTATTAAAAAATATGGGGAACATGTTATAAACGGGTGTTCATATATATGCGGGGAAGAAATTACACCGCCAAACCTTTTGCATCATTTAATGGCTTTGAATATAAAAGATAATATAAATCCTGATAATAACCCTCAAATAAATATTGATAACGTTAATAAGCAGAATGGAATATCCATTTTATGTCATCCTCATATTCCTGAAAAAACTTTGTTTTTGTTTAAAGATGTTTCATGGAAAAATTGGGATGTTGAGGGTTTTACAGGAATAGAACTTTGGTCATATATGCTTGAATGGACTTCACAGATAAATTTGACTAATTTTATTTTATATATGCTGTTTCCGCATTGGGTTGTTAACGAACCTGATGAAGATTTGACTTACAAATGGGATCAAATAAATAAAACCAGAAAATGCGTATGTATAGGCGGAGTAGATGCCCATGTAAAAAAAATTATTCCTTACGGATTTAATAAAGTTTTCAGGTATGATTTTTTATTTAATACAATACGCACAAATATTTTTACAAAGATTCCTATGACAGATTCAATTGAAACAAATAAAAATATAATTTATGACGCTATAAGAAACGGCAACAGCTTTATAAGCAATTATGAAATCAGCGACAGCCGCGGGTTCAGATTTTTTGCGGTATCAAATAAAACGATTTATTCTGTCGGCGATACCATAATTTATGAAAATCAGCAAATCGTATTTTCTATTGTAACTTCAGTAAAATGCGAAATCAACCTTTTCCGCAATGGAGAAATTATAGCTCGTATAATTGATACCGAACTTGATTATATGGTAAATCAGAAAGGAAACTACAGAGTAGAAACTGTTCTGGCCCGCAGAAAATGGATTATAACCAATAATATTTATGTGAAATGACACGGGGTTAAGGAAAAAGCCACTTTAATATAATGTTTTATTCATTTATTTTGTTTATTGTATGCAGAAATTTATATCTATTTTTTTAATTACATTTATTTTATTTGTAAAAGCATTGTATTCAGAGCAAATTATAACTGCCGATGAACCGGAACTTTTTATCGGTTCTCCTGATAATGAATTATTTTTTGCAGGAACAAATAATATTGAGAGTTCAGGAGTTTGCGCGTTTGTTTCAAATGCTGAAGGATTTAATAATATTTACCTTCGTAAAAAAAACGAGGGACTTGGTTTTATAACTGTAAAATTAACATCAAATCCGTATTCTGATAACAGTGATCCTGTTTTTTCATATGATGGTACAGTTCTTGCTTTTACTACAAACCGGACTGATGCCGGAGGAAATATAGAGTTAATTAAGTTTGATACTAACTACAATATAATTTCACGTAATGAGATTATTCTCAATGAAACAATAGAATTTATGCCTGTTTTTAGTTCGGATGGAAACTTTTTATTTTTCTGCCAAAAAGATAAAAAAAGTATTTCTGTAACAGAAACTAAAATAAAAAAAATAAATCTT
>JAGOBX010000490.1 GCA_017999075.1 Candidatus Babelota bacterium
GATATTCTGTTTATAATTTTTTTTTTCAATGCTGCAACAACAGAAATTTTCAAATCCTGAGGCATCTTTATAAAAAGATTTTCCTGATAATTATTATTTTTCATTATTTCAAAGTTATAGTCAAGAGCATGATATCATCTTCAAATTCTTCAGATTCCCGTATTTCAGAAAGTTTTTTATATAATTTTAAAAAATCAAAACTGTTGTTTGTTTTTTTTTGTTCCGAAACATAATTAATAAATTTGTTCATATCAAAAAAATTTTCGTTGCCGGAATTGGAATTCAATTCTATTATTCCATCAGAATATAAGAATAACGATTCATTTTTTTTAAGTTCAATATTATTGGTAGCATAAGTTGTATCTGAAATCCCAAGTAAAGTCTGGTTTAAATCAATAGTTTTAACATTTCCTTCTAAATCCACTATAAACGGATACGGATGTCCCGCGTTTGTATATTCAATAGTATTATTATCTTTATCTATTACAAGGCAGCATGCCGTAGGATATACATTTATATTCAGAGCCATAAAATTTTTATTAACAAGAGTCATTATTTCTCCGCTTGATTTTTCTTTTTGAAATGCCTGAAACGTTAATGCTTTAAATGAACTCAATAGAAGCGCAGACGGAATACCATGTCCGGGCATATCTGCAATCATAACTGCAAATTTATTTCCTGATTTAAATTTATATCCTTCTATATAATCTCCACCTATTTGAGAAGAAAATTTCCTGTTAAATTCTATTTCATAATTCCCGAATTTACATTCAATCTGCGGAGTTATTTTCATTTGAAGTTCCTGGGCGAGTTCAAGTTCATAATTCATTTTCTTATTAAATTCGGACAAAAGCTTATTTTGTTCAAGCAGTTTATCCAAGTACAATTTATTTTTTTTTCTAAGAACAACAACTTCAGCAACCTTGTTTATTACGTTCAGGAGGCCTTCTTTCTGAATAGGTTTTGTTATATAATCGTAAGCTCCGAGTTTCAAACTTGACAACACGTCATCAAACTGAGCAGATGCAGAAATCATTATAAAAACAGTATCTGTCAAAATTTGTTTTACATCTTTAAGCAAATCTATTCCGCTTAAAACAGGCATCCATATATCTGAACATACAATATCAGGTTTAGCTGAAATAATTTCTTTTTTAGCTTCAATCGGATCATTGAATACAGTAATATCTGAGAAACCGTCTTTTGACAAAATCAATTTAACAAGAATAGTTATAGTCGGTTCATCATCGACAATAAATATTTTTAATGTTTTATATTCCATATTTTTTCAAAAAAAATAATTTAGAATTGTAAGTTTAAATTTAATTTAATTCTTATAAATTAAAAACTTAACATTTTCAATATTAATTTCAAATTTTATAATCAATTCATTTAACAGGTATATCCACTACAAACCTAACATATTCATCCTGTTTGCTTTCACACATTATTGAACCACCAAGAATTTTCATAATTTCTTTAGAATTATACAATCCTAGTCCTGTTCCTTTCTGTTTCAATGTTATATTATTTCTCAAACGCCCGAATTTATTGAACAACTGCTGTATTTCATCCGTGCGTAATCCTGCGCTTGAATTCTGTATTTCAAAATATAATTTATCTCCTGAAGAAAAAATATTATAAATTATTTCCCCTTTTTCATCACTATATTTTATTGCGTTACTGAACAAATTATTCAATACAACTTTTAACAATTCAGGATCTGAATTTATAATATAGTTATCTTTCAAGCTATTGTCCTTAGCGCTGACTTTTTTCTTATTTTTCTGAAGTAATATCTGAATATTGGCCAATATCGGCATTAAAACTTCATTAACAAAATTGGTTTCTCTGCAATCTTTAATTATTTCACCTTTTTCAAGTTTCGACAAATTCAGATAGCGTTCTATCATAGACTGGATATAAGCGGCATTTCTATCCATTATATCTATAAGTTTTTGCTGATCAGACGAGAATTGCCCTACAATTCCGTTTTTTAAAGTTTCTGCTGCGCCAAGTATTGAAGTCAATGGATTTTTCAATTCATGAGATATAAAGCCGAGCATTTCCATATAATGTCTGTTTTTCTGTTCCAATCTGTTTAACGCGTCGCGCAGCCTGAGCATTACTTTAACGCGGGAGACAAGTTCAAGAGGGTCAAACGGTTTAAGCAAATAGTCGTCTGCTCCGATATCAAGACCTTTTGCTTTACTTTTTATATCAAGAAATTTTGAAGTCAAAAACATTACAGGTATATGTTTAGTAGTCTCTCTATTTTTCAATTCTTCACACACCTGAAAGCCATCAATTCCAGGAGGCATATAAATATCCAATATAATCATATCAGGCTGTTCTTTTTCGGCAATTTCAATACCGTCTCTTCCATTGTTAGCGCTTAATATTTCAATATTCAATTTTTTAAATATTACCGATATTGTATAAATAACATCATGCTGATCATCTACAATCAACACTTTTTGTTTTGTATCTTCATTCTTCATCCGAATAATCTCCTTTTTCGTTTAAAACAGAATTTTCATTTGAATTCCATCCAAAATTTTCTTCTTCAGCTTCTTCTTTTTCCTGAGGAATAGTAAAAGTAAAAGTTGTTAAACTGTTAGGTTTACTTTCACACCATATTTTTCCTTTTAATTTTTCGATTATTTCACGAGTTACAAACAATCCCAAACCTGTTCCTGGAATCTTGCCTTTTACAGAATCCAAGCGTTCAAATTTTTCGAAAACAGTTTTCAATTTATCTTCAGGAATGCCGTCTCCAAAATTGGAAACGCTGCATTTTATCTGATTATCAATAACTTTAATATTATACATTATTTCAGTATTCGGATACCCGTATTTAATAGCATTGCTGAACAAATTGTTAAATACAACCAATATTAATTGAGGATCAGTGGAAGTTATTACGCTGTCATCATTGGCACCCAATCCTTTGACAAGCTTCATTCCTTTTTCCTGCGCCACACGCGACAAATCCATTATTATCGGAACTATTATATCATTCACTAATTCCATACGCCTGTATTCAACAGTCATTTCACCTTTTTCAATTTTAGACAATCCCAAAAATTTTTCAATCATATTTTTCTGATTTT
>JAGOBX010000491.1 GCA_017999075.1 Candidatus Babelota bacterium
TTATTATTATCAGAATTGAAATAAAAATAAAGACCTTTATCTTTGTTTTCTCTGAATATATTGTTATAAAATGTATTATTTGATACAGAAGTGCTTGTATGTCCCCCATAATTCATATTCCAGCGCATATAGCATCCGGAAATATAATTATAATATATATCATTTTCCATATACAGTCCGGCAATAACGTTTGAATCAAGTTTACAATCAGTCAGATTATTATATGATGATGAAAATTTTAAAAACACTCCTGAATAATTATTTCTGAATTCGCTGTTTCTTGTATTGCTGTAATTTGAGTATGTTAAATAAAATCCGTGAGATGAACAATCTTTTATTCTTATATTTTCAATAGTAGATGTGTCAGAATATCCGATATACAAACCAGTATATGCTCCTGTAATGCAAAGATTCTTTATTGTAATATAATCCCGGTTGTTAACGTAAATCCCATAAAGATTTACAACGTTCGAGTCTCCAGGAGGATCAATTATTGTCAAACTCGAATCTGCGCCGATTATCGCTATGTTATCAGTATCAATCACTATTGTTTCAGAATAAGTCCCTGAAGCAATATTTATCGTATCTCCTGCTGTCAGCAATCCTATTCCATTAGCTCCAATAATATTTTTAATATATTTTTTCGGAAAAGACGGAGTTAATCCGCTGTTAGAAGTATCTCCAGTTGATATATTAACGTACCAATTATTAGGTACAGATGTGTTTACAATAGTAAAAGTTTGTTCTGCTGACCATTGTGAATTCATCATTCCCGCATCAACAGATTGAATAGCATAATAATAAGTTCCTGGAGATAATTTGTTTGGAGATATTATAGCTGATGTCCCATTCTGTACATTTCCAGTAAAAGTGCTGCTTATTGAATCATTGGAATCAGTGTCAGCAGCCATAATTTGACATCCGTTAGAAACATTTCCAATACGAAGATTGTATGTCATTGCCGATGCTGGTGTAGTGTCGCCGGCAACATAATTCCATTGTAAATTCACGGTGTCTGATATTTCAAAAACCATTCCTTCTGGAGTAATGAATGATGGTGTGGCAGGTCTTGAATTTATAAAACCATTACCGTCGTTCCTGTAAATAATTAAACGTCTGTTTATTGAATCCCAGCCTGAAACCGCTAAATCAAGATCTCCGTCATTATCATAATCTCCCCAGGCTATTGATGAGAAACCTACTCCTGCATTTGACCCCATTGGTTCTGCTGCATTACTAAAACTCGAACCTCCGTCATTTCTGAAAATTATTAATCTGTATAACCCGTTATATCCTGAAACCGCTAAATCCAAATCTCCGTCATTGTCATAATCTCCCCAGCATATCGAAGAATTATACAATCCGGCGTTTACTCCTATTGGTTCTGCTGCATTTGTAAAACTTGAACCTCCGTCATTACGAAAAATTATTAATCGTTTATTTGTTCCTCCATCCTGGCCTGAAACAGCTAAATCAAGATCCCCGTCATTATCATAGTCTCCCCAGGCTATTGAAGAATAATACACTCCTTCATTTATTCCCATCGGTTCAGCTGCATTTGTAAAACTGTTGTTTCCGTTATTACGGAAAATTATCAACCTTTTGTTTGAGGCTCCATCCTGTCCTGAAGCCGCTAAATCCAAGTCTCCGTCATTGTCATAATCGCCCCAGGCTATTGATGAATACCATAGTCCTGCATTTGTTCCCATTGGTTCCGACGCATTTACAAAAGTTCCGCTGCCGTCATTACGAAAAATTATCAAACGCTTATTTGCAGCTCCATCTAAGCCTGATACTGCTATATCTAAATCTCCGTCATTATCATAATCTCCAAAATCTATAGAACTGCTTCGAACCCCTGAATTAATTCCCATTGGTTCCGCTATATTTGTATAAGTGCTGTCACTATTATTCCTGAAAATAATAAAACGTTTATTTGTTCCGCCATCCTGCCCTGAAACTGCTATGTCCAAATCTCCATCATTATCATAATCCCCGCAGTCAACTGATATCTGCCAGCCTCCATTTCCAATACCTGAATTTACGCCCATTGGCTCGTCTGCTATAGAAAAATTTCCGTTATTGTTGTTTCTAAAAATTATAAATCTCGAATTTGTTCCTGTATCCTCTCCAGTAACTAATAAATCCAGGTTTCCATCATTATCCAAATCACACCAGCATATTGATGAAGTTTGAACACCTAAATTATTGCCCATTGGTTCTGTAGCATTAGTCCAACCTGCATAAATAAAGTCATAAAATGACATTACTGATAATATCGTTATTATAAATAAAGATACAATTTTATAAAAAAGTTTCTGCATTTTCCTATAAATAATATTACTTTAGTATATTTTTAAATAATACTTAGCAATTTGTATTCCAAAAATAATGAAATGTTTTAAAAATTTTATAATAATATTATATTATTTTCAAGTACTTAATTAATTATTTTTTTTCTTTTTTTTTAGTCAAGTGTTTTATTTGTGTTTTTTTCAAATATGTGTAAAAAAATCACAATTTTGTATTGTATTTTTTTCAATAATTATATAAAAATATATTTGTTATGACACAATATGGAATTTTTATAGAAGAAAATGATAAACTTTATCTCAATTTAATTCTCGAAAAAATTTACGAGAATACCAAATATGATTTTCGAAATTATCGGGAATCTACGCTTTTCAGAAGAATTTCACGCAGATTATATAACTCTTCATCTATAAATTTTGAGCAATATTACAATTATTTAGATCTTCATTCAAACGAATATGCTAATTTGATAAAAGATTTAACAATAAATGTAACAGAATTTTTTAGAGATATTGAATACTGGAATTCGTTTACTTCTAACCATATTGTGCAAATAATTAAAAATTCAGTATCTGAAAGAAAAAATTCAATAAATATATGGAGCGCAGGATGCGCTTCAGGCGAAGAGGCTTATTCTGCAGCAATTTTGTTTTATGATTTTATTAAAACAAATAACATTCCTTTGCACATTAAGGTTACAGGTACTGATATTTCCTCAGATCACCTGGAAACAGCAGAATCAGGAATTTATAATTGCGATAAAATTATATCCGGTTTTTTTCCTGAATACGAAAAAAA
>JAGOBX010000492.1 GCA_017999075.1 Candidatus Babelota bacterium
ATGTAATACCGTTATTTATTTCCGACCAATCAGATTTAAACAACTTATAATTTGTACCGTTATATATCGCAGCGCAAAGTTCCCATGCATTATCGGTAGTTGTCTGACATTCCATAAAATCAGGAAGCCATACCTGACCTCCTGAAACAAAATCTATTGCAAAATAAATATCAAGATAATTCTGTTCTGAATTAATCCCAAGTTCATACAAATCAATTCTGAAATAATAATTGTTTACCCCTTCTCTTGAATACAACGCTACAATATCTCTGCAATCGTCATAACCATCTTCAAGCCTATACTGATCTTGACAATTATCCAATGCCCTTACATCCGCATATTTCCAGTCAAGAAAGTCTCCATCGATAATCCTGTCTTCAAGAACTACGTTAATTGAGCGCGGAACAGCATAAACTTCTGCAGATTTCAAACTTTCATTCCCAGAAATATCAACAGCAGAAATTTTATAGTAATATTCAGTTCCATTTGTTAAATTCAAATCATTATAAAATACTGAATAAATATAAGAAGAATTTATTTTTATAAATTCTCCAGATGTTTTACGGTAAATATTGTATCCTATTATATCAGTATCCGAACCTGCACTCCACTTCAAAGAAACAGTCCTATCTCCTGACTGCGCAGAAAAATTTTCAGGATACGATGGAGCAATCATATCTACAATACCTGTTCTGACAGGCATATAATTTACTTTACCGACACCAGCATTGTCAGATGAATCATATATTTTTGATTCTATATTTGCTATTACGGTTGTTCCCCACCAGTTATTTACAGCATCAACAATCCCCGAATTATTATTTTCCACAGAATAACCCGAATTATTAAAAATATTATTAAAATTAATTCTCGGATTAAGCGAACTTCCGTAAATTCTTATTCCTGTAGTATTATGGGTGATATCGCAATAAGATACAGCAGCATTATGATTTTTTATTAAAACACCTGTAGAATTTTTATAAACAGTATTTTTAAATAACTTAGCTGAATTCTGCAATTCAAATCCTACTGACGCATATTCAATAATTAAATTATTCAAAGTATCAGAAATAGAACCTGCTGCTACAATGCCCTGCCAATCTCCAGATTGAGGAGTCCCTGAATTTGAAGTAAACAGAACGCTGCCTCCAGAAATTATCCCGGCATTCTGGCACAATATAATTTCTATTTTTGAAGAATTGAATCCTAAATTATTATTGTCAACCAAATTTACTTGACATATTACTCCTGGTTCAATTGTAAGTTTAATCCCCGTATCAATAATTAAATCTCCATCAATTATATACGGGCTGTGTAATAAATCCCATGTTGTATTTGTTGAAATTCTTCCATTTTTATTCGGAGAAACCGGAACAGCTGAAATAAAATTAGACGCTTCGCTTTCAATTCCTGTAATGCTGACTGATTTAACATAATAATTATATGAATTATTATTTACAGCTCCGGTATCTATGTAAGCATTACCTGATTGAATATAGGCAATTTTAATACCGTTTCTATAAATATTAACTCCTGTAATATCTGGCGTTCGCTGAATAGTCCAATTGAGAGAAACCTGATTGTTTCCGGAAGTTGCAGTTAATGACGAAGGAACAGAGGGAAGGGAAGTATACAGGGAAGATTCCCACGATGTTTTCACAACCATTTTATTTAATCCCTGATCCAAAATCGTCAAAATTCTGTTATTATCAGGATATACTCCGAAATCTTTTTCCCAATTAGCATTAGTCGGAACAGCTTTAATGAATTTATATTGAAGATTCATCGAAGGCAATAATTGTAATGTAATATAATATAACGAATCGCCATAATAATTCAGTTCATTCGAACTCGGCGACCAGGACGGAGTCAACGAATCTCCCGCTATTCTTACATAATTAAACCCGGATTGCGTCTGCATATTTATTATAAACATAACGTCTATCAAACCTACTGGCATCAGCCTTATCTCCTGATTCACTGAACTTTCCACTCCGCGTGAAGAAACTGTTTTTACTGTGAATGCATAAATAGTTCCGTTGGTAAGCGGAACTCTGTTTATATCATTGATTGTAAACGAATTGGTTGTTATTGTATCACTATTTACTTTTACAAGAACTCCACCTGACTGAAGATTATAAACATTAAAACCTGAATATTGGCCTGACGGCACTGTCCAGGTTAATGTCAACATTCTGTTTCCAGCCGTTCCATTTAACCCAGTTGGCGGATTAGGAGGGTGGACTTCCAAGACTAAAGCGCTTGTTTCATTTGAATATAAGCTTAAATTAGAAGGAATAGCATTGTCAAATGCTTTCAAAACATAATAATATATATGACCGGCAGCAACATTAGTATCTGTAAAAGACGACACATTAGAATCAGTAATATTTTTTATCAAAACATAATTTGACCCGCTTGTTTGAGTACGGTAAATTTTATATCCTGATAAGTCAGTTTCAAGATTTTTTGACCAGTTTAAAACAATTTGTTCAACCTGTCCTGAAGCGCAAAGGTTTTTTGGAGCTAACGGAGCTATTATATCAACAAGCGCAGGTTTTCCTGAAACAACAGCAGATGAATCGCTTTCATTTTGAGGACTCCAGTTGTCAACCGCTTTCACTATAAAATAATAATTTGTTCCGTTCATCAATCCCGTTATTCTATAAAAATTTTGAGTTATCAAATTCCCATTAATTTTAATATAGTCTCCATCAGTCGATAAACTTCTATAAACGTTATATCCCGCTAAATCCAATTCCGTATTGGCGTTCCACTTTAAATCAATATAACCATTACCTGCCGTAATAGTAACATTACCAGGAATAGCCGGAGGATCAGTATCTGTAGGTAAGGAAGTTATCGGAATTATATCTTCTCCAGCCCATGAATTGTCATCATAATGAAAAATAAAATTTATCTGTGTAACCTTATTTATTCCATTAAAAGGTCCAGTAACTATTTTCTTATTTGGATCAAGAACTGTTTCAACCGATTTCCCATCTGAATAAGCAACAGTTCCCTGCGGCCAGTAATTTTGTGACGGAAGATTCCAGCCATTAGTCCCCCAGTGCAGCTTACCTGCTTTAGAACCTGTAATGGTTATAGTAT
>JAGOBX010000493.1 GCA_017999075.1 Candidatus Babelota bacterium
AAATAATATAACTATTACGATTAAAAAAATATATTTTGTTTTTTTCACAATAAATTCCTCCTGAAAGAGAACTGATTATCGATAAGAAATTGTTTTAAAAAATGTTTATTATTCATCGTATAATATAATCCGTAATTTATTAAAAATTATATTTTACTTCAAGTTTATAGTTGTTTTCTATGTATTCGCTTGTAGTCTGCGGTTTATAATGTTCATCAGTATATTGATATTTCGCAAATAACGACAAATCAGCATTGTATTTATAAGAAATTGTCAGAGAAACTTTGTCGCTGTATTTATTTTCGTGACCTGATGTTGAAGGATCAGAAAATTTTTTAAAATTATAAGTGTATTTAAAATTATTAGAAATGTTTTTGAATTTATAAGTTGTTTCTGCGCTTAATTGAACATCCTTGTATGTATAAGCATCTACAGAAGGATAATAATATTTATGTTCGAGCTGCCATGCTAATTTCAAAGGTAAAAATTTTAATAATGAGTTGTCGGCTGCAAGACCATAAAATTTTTTCTTTTCATCGGTTCTCTGGTCAGGATTAGAAGCGTTTGATTCATCGTGTTTATAATCCCTGTTATAATTGAAAACGAATTTAGTTGAAATAGGATTAATCGAAAAATTCAGAATATGATCAAATATTTTTTCGGTTTTATCAGAACATTCGTTTGAACACCATTCAGATTCAAGCTGATACGAAGCTTCGTACGCTATACCTAAAGGAAAAAGCGTTTTAAGAGTTGTTTTGCTTGTAAATCCTGTTTTAGACGGGAATAACCCATTAAGATTATTTTTCCATTTTTCATATTTGAAATCAGTAGCGTTTATATGAAATTTTTTTTCTTCTTTTTTAGTATGTCTGATAGAATATGTAATAGTTCTTTTTCCACCTTCACTTCCCTGATCCCCGCCTTCTACATACCAGTCTCCGGAAATAGTTTTAATTTTAATATTAACATCCAAATCATTTGATTTATTCCATTTTCCGACAAATTTTAAAAATGATTTTTCAAAAAATGAACCAAAGTTCGAAGAAAGAAATTTGTAATTTAATTCGGTTTGAAATGAATTATCTTTTACAGAACGGGTTTCGTTTGTAATATCATAATCAATATAGGAAACTCCGTATTCATATAAAAACTTAAGATTTTTCATTAACTGGTATGTCATATCAAAACCGTATGACGTATTCCGTTTCGGCTGAATAGAAGCAGAATCAATTAAAGCTGAGTTTTCATCTTCAGCAGTATGAACTACTGAAAGACCTAAATCCATTTTCTTCAATGGATTTGTTCTATAATTTAATGCAAACGTATATTGTAAATACTGACCGCTTTCAACCTGGCCTTCATTTTTTTCTTTTTGCTGATTAACATTGATTGACTCCTTGGTAACGCCTGAAGCAAATGTAATTAAATTATTTGCAAAATATTTTTTTTCTGCTTTTGAATTATAAAACATTTCTGAAACTGAAGTTTTTTCATCGAAGATATCGGTTTTCCCCCTTTTTTTATTAATTAAATTGTCAAGTTTTATTTCTGTACCGAATCCGTACTCAACAGAAGGATGTTTAACCAGATCTGCAAAATTTCTTGCTGAAAATTTTCCTAGAGAAAGTTTAATATCATTGTTAGAAATACTTGATTTGAATTCATCGAGCGCTACCCCATCCCAATGATTTCTAAAATATTTAACACTGCTTTGAAGTGTGTAATCCCCGATTTTATTTTGGTAGCTTAAATTAAAATCGTAGTTTGCACCAGGTACAGGATTAGTCTGGGCGGTGCTTGACCGTTTATCTTTAACTTCATAAGTGGTGGTGGTATTAAATTTTGATTTTGTGTATGATTTTGATTGGGTTTCTCTTTCAAGTTTTCTTGCTTCAATATCAAGCTGTCTCTGATTATGTAAAGCTATAAGCGAAGATATTTTTGAAATAGTTATAGGTAATGGATTAATTTTTCCGAATTCTTGTGCAATAATTTGCTGGGACATATATCCTTTAACATTATTTTCTATATTGGCCAGTATTTGTTCAGGTGGATTATTTTTCAATTCAGGATTTTTTTTGAAAAATTTCAGCATATATTCTTCGGATTTTTCTTTTTTGCCTGACAATTGATAAGAAATACCTGTCAATCCTTCAATATTGATAGAATAAAATTCGTTTTCAGAATTTTGATTTTTATGTAATAATGTTAATGCTCCGGAATAGTTTTTTAAATTAATTAAATTTATTGATTTTAATAAATCAATTTTATCATTATCTAAATTTAAAGTTTGATTGGATAAATCATATTTTTTATATTTTGATAAAATCATCGACAATAAAAGTTTTATATTTATATCCTGATAATTCAAAGCAATGACGCGTTTTGATTTATCTACAAATTCATTTTCATTATCAGTTATAAAATCACATATTGCCGATGTCTTTATAATTGAATTATGAAACGGATTTAACTTTAAAGCGTCGTTAAGGTAATTTGATGCTTTTTCATATTTTTTCTGTTTGATATAAATTAATGCAATATTGTATTTTGACGGGTAATGATCAGGATTTTCTTTTAAATAACGTGTATAATACTCCAAAGCAAGTTCATAATTACCTGAATTAAAATTAAAATTACCAGCATCAAACATTGAATCTTTTTTGATTATTTTTAATTTTGCTCCTGCTTTGATTTTTGTAATAACAAGAGGATTGACTTTTGCTATAGATTGTTCTGCTTCAGTTTGAATAATATTAAAAAAACCGATTTTTGAATTGTTTTCATACAAATATACTACAACTCCAGGCAGAACATTATCCTTTAATCCGACATTTAATATTATATCGTTTGAATTTTCAATATAATTTATAACTTGAATTTCTATTTCTTCTGATTCAGCACCTGATGATGCGGCATAAATCTGATTATTAAGCATAAGTAAAAAAAGGAATATAATAATTGTAAAAAATTTGTGTTTCATAATATATTTTTATCCTCAAAATTTTTTTAAATCTATTATGGTATAAGTATATTTTCAAATACAAATATATCAATAGTAATTTTATAAAAATAATGAAAAAAATTATAGAAAAAAATATATTGTA
>JAGOBX010000494.1 GCA_017999075.1 Candidatus Babelota bacterium
TCATAACTCCTCCTTGAAAACTATAGTTAATTAATTAGTATAAAAAAATAAATTAAAATATCAAGAAAATAAAATTTTTTGTTTTTGACTTAAAAATAAATACAATGTAAAATAAATTGCAAAATTAGACTTAAAAAAATATATTTTTTTGAGGCAAAAAATGAAAAAAAATGCAATTTTTTTTATATTTTTTTTGATACCTGTTTTTTTATTTGCAGAAAATTACACTATAATTTTTCAAGGGAAATTAACCGAATCAACTGGGACAAGAGTTTCAGGAATATTTCCTGTAATATTTTCAATGTATTCTTCCGAATTTGGAGGACAGGCGCTTTGGACAGAAACTCATAATAATATTAATTTTGAAAATGGAATTTTTACTGCAGAACTCGGAAGTATAAATTCAATAGGAAATTTGCAGTTAGATAGAGTTTATTATATTGGAATAAATGTAAATAATTCAGGAGAACTTCAGCCGCGTACCAAGATAAATTATAATATGTTTTCTATAAAATCAGTTTATGCAGATACAGCTTCTGCTGCTAATTATCTTAATGTAAATGCCGTAAGTCTTGGTTCTTTAACAATAATTGATACTCTGACAGTTAATGATTTATTTGTTGTGAAAAAAGACGGCAAGATTGGAATAAATACTTTAACTCCTTCAGAACAATTAGAAGTTTCGGGGAAAATTAAAGCAACTTATTTTATGGGTGATGGTTCGCAGCTTACCAATGTTCAATATAATTCTTTGACAGGCGATGCAATCAGCGGAAGCGAAGTTAGAAATTTATTAAACACTATCCGGAACGATTCAATAGCAACTGCTATAACGTTTACAAAAATTGAAGGGGATACAATCACTAAATCAGAAGTCAATAGCAGATTATTGGTTGTAAGCAGCGATACCACTTTACTGAATAACCGGATATCATATTTGGAAAGTGATTCAATATATAAACAAGCTAAACTTGTGAATTACGGATTGAGAATTTTGGATTTGGAATCGGATTCAACAGCTAAAAGTTATTCGGTAAACAATTTAACATCAAATTTGACGAGTTTGACAAACAATAAAGCTGACAGCATTCATCAGCATGAAATAAGTCATATATCGGATTCTATACCTTATGTCAGATTGAGCGGAACACCGTATATTCCAGACACATCATTATATTTATTGAAAACAGATACAGGTATTTTTGCGTTGAAAAATCAAATTGGAATTGATACTGCTTCAGCAGATTTGCGGTATTTATCATTATCTGCAGATACTATGGCGGCAGACTGGCTGAAAGTTTTGAACAAACCCGTTAATTTATCATACTTTGTGAATGACAGCGGGTTTATAACATCTGCAGGGGCAGGCATATCACAGGATAGCGGAGATAACAGGTATATTAGAAAAACAGATATCATATCGTCTGATTCAGTAAGCGGTTTAACATCAAGTCTGACGAGTTTGACAAACAATAAAGCTGACAGCATTCATCAGCATGGAATCAGTCATATATCGGATTCTATACCTTATGTCAGACTAAGCGGAACACCATATATTCCTGATACATCATTATATTTATTGAAAACAGACACTGGTGTTTTCGCATTGAAAAATCAAATTGGAATTGATACTGGTTCAGCAGATTTGCGTTATTTATCATTATCTGCAGATACTATGACAGCAGACTGGCTGAAGGTTTTGAATAAGCCTATTAATTTGTCATCATTTGTGAATGACAGCGGATTTATAACATCTGCAGGAGCAGGCATATCGCAGGATAGCGGAGATAACAGATATATTAGAAAAACAGATATCATATCATCTGATTCAGTAAGCGGTTTAACATCAAGTCTGACGAATTTGACAAACAATAAAGCTGACAGCGTTCATCAGCATGGAATCAGTCATATATCGGATTCTATACCTTATGTCAGATTGAGCGGAACACCATATATTCCTGATACATCATTATATTTATTGAAAACAGACACTGGTGTTTTCGCATTGAAAAATCAGATTGGAATTGATACTGGTTCAGCAGATTTGCGTTATTTATCATTATCTGCAGATACTATGACAGCAGACTGGCTGAAGGTTTTGAATAAGCCTATTAATTTGTCATCATTTGTGAATGACAGCGGATTTATAACATCTGCAGGAGCAGGCATATCGCAGGATAGCGGAGATAACAGGTATCGTTTACGCAGCGATACAATTATAGCTGACAGTATTGGTTACGGGAATGTGAATAATACAGAATTGAATTATCTTGACGGAGTTACTTCTTCGCTCCAGACTCAATTGAATTTAAAATTATCATCAGTGCCTGACAGTTATTTGAAAAATTTTCAGGAAGATACTATGCCATTCAGATTTAATATGAAAGGATTATTTTTTGCTGATACAATTTACGGAAATACAATGACTATTTCTAATACTGTTTATGCTGCTTCGTTTTTCGGTAATGGTTCAGGATTGACAGGAATAAATGCAAGTAAATTTTCTGGATCTGCAGGAGACAGCATATATATAACAGGAACCAAATTAGGTATTGGAGTCATGTCTCCAACAGACAGCTTGCATGTTAAGGGTTCTGCAGGATTTTATACTCAGGATAATTCAGGAACTATGGTTTTTGCACCAAACGGAAATCTGAGCATAGGCAGAATTTCTTCTGAAACTGCAGGAGCAGGCATAATAGGGCCGATATTACATGTCGGAGACAACGGTAATGGAATAATAAGAACGGGGCAGATTATTATACAAAGTACAACATCAGATATGTGGTCAATGATTTACGGAAACTACGATTTTAATTTAAGGCGATGGAATAGCTCATCATGGGATCAATATTTTATTATTAAATCTTCTGGAAACGTAGGGATAGGCACTAATTCTCCTTCTGATAGCCTGCAGGTTAAAGGTTCAATAAAAGCAGAAACATTAACAATTACAAAAATAATTTATAGTGATACAATTACAGCAAATAAATTTATCGGGGACGGTTCGGGATTGACAGGTATCACTGCTTCGGCCTCAGATTCTGTATGGACAATCAGCGGCAATAATATTTCCCGAGATACAGGGACAGTGCTAATC
>JAGOBX010000495.1 GCA_017999075.1 Candidatus Babelota bacterium
ATTATATGCATACGGTTATTGTCAACATTAAGAGGAGTATTAATTTCACAGGTTGACCGGCCATTATATGCTTTAGTATATATTTTCTACTTTTTATATATTTTTTTCATTTTATTTTTCTCATATAAATCTATTAAATCAAAAAATAATATTTCTCATTTTATAAAATTTCTTGTTTTTTTTTCAGCAGCATACTGTTGCTACAGCTTATCTTCGATTTTTATTTCTGGAAACCGTTTTTTACATACTCTTTATATATTTGATAATCAATATATTCCGGCAGAAAACGCTGTTTTTTTTATTCCTTTATTCTTTTTTTTCTATGGAATTATGTTTCAAGAAAAAAAGATATCAGCTAAAATATGGTATGTATTTCTGTTATGCCTGGTTGAAGGTTGCATTATTTTTTCATATAGCAGGTCAGGATATATAATTTTTGGGTGTCTTCTTATATTTTTTTCTTTATTACAAAGAAAATTCATTAATATTATTTTATCATTATTGTTTATTATTATTTTGATTAATGTTATTTCTAATAATACCGGCATTAAAAATTATATTGAAAAAACTTTTCATGGGAAAACAGAGTTTATAATTCCTTCATTATCCGACTCCGAAAAAACAATAAAACTTGATGACTCCACTGCGGCCAAAATCTCCAAATACGAAAATATATTAAGTTATTGGAAAGAATACCCTATTTTCGGGCTTGGAGTAACAGGTGCAGGATTTGTCGAATCTCAATTTTTCCTGATTCTCGGCGAAACAGGTATAATGGGAATACTTGGGTATTCTTTATTTTTCGGATATTTTTTTAAGATGACTTCAAGACTTAAAAAAAAATGTGCAGACACTGAATTCTATGGAATAATATCAGGATACAGGTATTGCCTCATTTCCATTATTGCACTTGGATTTTTAATAAATGTATTTTATTTCAATGTTATATCTATAATTTTCGGCGTTTTAAGCGGAATAATTTTTAGAATAAAATTTATTGCGGAGGCAAATAAAATATGAAATCATTTTTACAATGTCCTGAATGTGAAACCTATTTTGAAAATAATTTTACCGAATGTCAAAAATGTCCTGGATGCGGTTCTGAAATTTGTCAAAATGCTCAAAATATTGCAGAACTTAAACAAAAATTTTACAAAAAATATAAAGGAATTAATTTTTTCGCAATAGGTATAGTTGTAGCAATAACTTTAATTGTTTGGGGCGCAGCCTTGCTATACACATCTATGCAGACAAAATTATTTGAATCAACCGCAAAAATAGAAATAACTATAAATAATTTTCCGTTCAACAATGAAAAAGAACAAAAAATTTTTAAAAAAGCTTTTTCAACAATTTCTAATGATTTAATATTAAACAGAAAAAATATGATGTCAGCTTTAAATAAATTAAATGTTCTCGAAAAAAATTCCGATGAAAATCGTATTAATGAAATAATATCTAAAACCCTTAACAGATTAACAATTTATAACGATTGTTTTAATGTCAGTGATATTCCTGAAACATATTTAATTTGTACTTCGAATATATCAATAGTCTCTTCAGAACCTCTAAAAGCATCTAATATTATAAACGCTATTTTAGATGAATCAATATCAGATACTGAATATTTCAAAAATCAGATAATTAGTTTTATAACAAATAATTTGAAAAAATCACATTTATATTATACTGGCTATACTGAATTCTATGCTTCTGAAATTCAAAAAACAAAAAAAATGGAAAAAGATAAAACAATTTTACAAAATAATATCAATACACTTGAACTCGAATATAAAAACTATTACAAACTTATGAAAGAATATGAATATTATATAGGCAGATTGCAGAACCTGAATATTCAATTCAATTCTGTACCTTCAGTCACACCTAAAAAACCTATATATCCTAATGTGCGCCAGTCTTCTCTGGCAGGACTTGTAATGGGTTTAATTTTAGGTATATTGGTTTCTTATTTTGCAGTTAAAAACAAATAAAAGGAATGTTTCCAAATGGCGGTTTTATCAGTATGTCGGGTATCAGTATACTACCGCAGGAAAGTTTGATACAGTCAGACGCAGAATAGATTCTGCGCCTAAATCCTCGTATGCAAGGATTCTCGATTTTATTATATATTTTGAAAGAAGCGCGGCAAATCCTCCGAACGTAACAAAATATATAGATTTATTTTTGATTTTATCAAGGGTTTCCTTCGATAATTGCCCCTTGCCTATAAATCCGGTAACTCCTTGTTCTGACATAAAAGGAATATATTTTTCCATTCTTGAACTGGTGGTGGGACCTATTGAGCCTATTACTTTGCCTGGACGAGCCGGAGAAGGACCTGCAAAAAATATTATTTGATTTTTTAGCATGATTTCAGAAATTCCGCCTGATTTTACCGAATCAAAAATTCTTTTGTGCGCTTGATCCCTGGCAACTATTATATCCCCTGATATTTCAACAAAATCACCTGATTTATATTTATGTATCAAATCTATTGATAACGGCAAAACAACTTTTTTCATATTTTTTATATTTCCAATCTGCCGATTCTTACTGCATTGCACGATACGCTCAATGCAACAGGAAGCATCGCAATATGAACAGGAAGAAACTTAATATTAGCTTTAACAACAGTATCTCCTATTCCTAATCCCTGCATACCTATTTTAAGTTTATTCGTTTCTTTAATTATTTTTTTTGATAACAGTAATGCTCTGCGGCTTTTATCTGCAAATTCATCTATCAAAATTTTTTTTGACATCATTAAACAGTAATCCACTGTCCCTCCTATGCAAATCCCCAGTTTATATGGAGGGCAAGCTTTACTGCCGATTGATTTTATTGATTCTGTTATATATTTTATTATTTGAGTTTCATCTGCTGTAGGTTCGAAACATTTTAATCCGGTAACATTTTCACTTCCGCCGCCTTTCGGTAAAAACCATATTTTCAACTTATTTCCTTCTACAATTTCTGTATAAACAAATGCAGGCGTGTTATCACCGGAATTCTTATTTCTCAACAATGGGTCTGTTACCATTGATTTTCGTAAATATCCTTCCTTATATCCTATTGATACTCCTTCCTGAAC
>JAGOBX010000496.1 GCA_017999075.1 Candidatus Babelota bacterium
GTTCTACATTATCCATATTTCTAAAATTCCCGTGCTGTATGTCATATGCATGTGCAGGAACAGCCATATCTTCAACCAAATGTGTCATTAGTCCGAAATAATAATAAGCATCTTCATCATTTGAAGAAAATTTAAAATTTTTATATTTATCAAATCCTTTTTCCCAATGAACTTTAATCGCACCATCATTTTTTTTTCCATCTTCACCGTTGTTGTCAATATAATCGTTATGTGCACTTGCATCATCAGTTGAGCCGTCTGTCCAAGCACAAATATCATTTCCAAATCGTGTTGTAATATCAGGATATTCGATCGCTGTTATTAATTTTTTTGCTTCATCAGAAAGATAATAATGAGTTGAACCAAATGGTGGTACACTCCACCATGAATAAATAGGACTAACTAATTTTAAGAACAAAAAGAAAAATATCATATATTTTTTTTGATTCATTTTGAATAACTCCGTTACAAAAAAATTAATCAAACCATAAATGACCTTGAATTTTGTATGTCTTTGCATTCTGTTTATGCCTTTCTTCTTTTCCATTAAAATCATACTCAATGTCTGAAAGAACAGATAACGAATAGTAAGCTTCTTCTCGAACAAGAATTGATTTATCTGATAATGCTTTTTCCAAGAAAGGTATAAATTCTTTGAATTTTAAAAAACCCATTGCATGTGCAGATGTTAGTCTAACAATTGATTCTTTATCGTTAAGAAGTTTTACTAATTCATCAGTAAAAGTATAATTCATTTTTATATGCTTAGCTTTATAGTTTTCACATAATTTTTTAATGGCAGTTATAGCTTGAATTCGAACGTATTTATCATTATTATTAGTAAGTTCAACGATATCCTCTTTAGTAATTGCATCGGTAATTCTTATAAATGCCATAGCGGCAGATTCGCGAATTTTTTCATCATCGTGATTAAGTAATTCTTTTATATATTGCTTTGCTTTAGGATTTTTAATATTATGAAGTTGTTTTGATAGATTTTTATATTCCTTTTTATTTTTATGATGTTTTATCTTATCAACGAGGGACTTAGTTTCCTCAATGCCTAATCCGCCATAATTAATATTTTCACCTTTATACGCTCTATTTTTTAATTCAGTCTTTTGTCCAATTTCATCAATTTCTATAAGTGCATCTGACGCATTTCGTTTTAAGGACTCGACATTAAGATATTCTTTTAATATAGGGATAGCCTTTTTACTTTTAAATTTTCCAAGTTTATCCATAATAATTATCAAACATCTATAACGTTTTTTATTTTCAACTGTCCAAAAATATTTATTGTTTACATTATCTCCTTGTTTAATATTCTCAATTTCATTTTCTAATAGTTCTATCAAAACTTTATCACATTCCGAGTCTGAAATTGTGGAAATTGACTTTATTGCAGCTTCTAATAAATCAACATCACATTTTTCTCCTCTTTTTAAAAATATATTTTCCCGCATTTCTGCTAAATCACTTGCATCATTAACTGTTAATTCAGACAATTCTTTAATAAGTTTATATCTTTCTATGTCTTCTTTATCTTTAACATAAATTTTTTGAAGCAACGATTTTATTTTTTTATCAGTCCTACCGTTTAAGGTATCTTTTTTATTTTGTGCAAGCAAGGAATAAATAACTAAAATACTGCTACTTAATATACAAACCAATATAATAAATAATTTTTTTCTCATAATTTCATCATCTCCTAAAATAAATTTTACTCACAAAAATAAACTAACACAGCCGCGCAAAAGCGCAACGCAGACCATCGGCAAAACGCCGATTTTCGCCGGATTCCAAACAAAATTCAGACAAAAGCCCTTTTACTTTGAATTTTAATACAATTTACCTTACCTTGAATGAAACGGAAAACTTTGGGGAAAGTTTTGAAGTTGATTGTCATTATATTTTCCGTCTTCTTAGCGTCGGGTCTTCCCGATTCCCGATTATTTAAAATATGATTCAATTAAATCACCAACCTTTGTAAATTTTCAAATAGTAAGGCAGCTTCCAAATACGCCCACTTGCTTTCCCAACTCAGTTTTTTTAAATAATCCGGTTCGTCAAAATTAATTTCGCCTGTCCAGATTTCCTGATATGATGCACCGACATTGATTGAAACATTTTTTGATGCGCCGGCAGGTAGTTCTATTTCAATGGTCGGCTTTGAAACCTTTTCGCTAAAATTCAATATCAATTCAAAATTTGTCCCGCACCACAATGGTTTTGAATCGTCCATCATCCCGTCGTCCGTCCAGCCAGTATATTTAGCCGGATCCTTATCCTTCTTTTTTTCCCCACCGCTTTTATTAAGAAAACGCTCCATTACTTTTTTATATTTATTTGCCAGAATACTGTACGGAGTTATTCTTTCCTCCTCGTCGTCCACCCAGACACCTTCGTATTTCTTCCCGCCAGGTCCTTTTATTTTCGCGCTTTTCAAATACGGCGGATGATTCACTGCGTCGTGATAGTATTTCAATAATCCGGCTGAATAATTAATCGCGACATCTATTAAGCTGACGCCATTGTTTTTTTTCTCCATATATATTTTACACAGCCCGCCGATTGTGTTCGGAATTGTTGGATTTGACGGACCGTATGTTGAGAATAAATCGTTCCTTATTTTATATGGATTTGCCTGGTCTATGTTTTCAAGATAATAATAATTGTCCCACTGCGATGACGCGCCGGCGTCTGTGCATTCCCACCAGTCGCTCGTATATGATGATAATAAAATAGGATAATAATTTCCCACACCTGCTATCCGCCAATATAATTTGCCGCTTGTGCCGCTTGAACCGCTGAAAACATACTTTAATTTGTCCCCGAACATTTCTTTAAGCTCGCCGCTTGCGCTCGGCCTTCCCAACCTCAAATAATTAAAATCCGCCTGAAATGACGATGCAGTGTATGTCTTTTCTGCTAATCGTTTATGATATTCTTCAAGTGACGATTCCTGCTTTGGCGATGTTCCGTAACCTTGTATCTTACCGACTACAGCGGGAATACGTACATATTCTTCATAATCATCGGGACCAGTGAATGGCAAATGCATATCATTCTGCACATGCGCAGGCACCAAC
>JAGOBX010000497.1 GCA_017999075.1 Candidatus Babelota bacterium
ATTGCTGACAGCGGTTCTGAACTTTCAGGCAGAGCATTTGTAATATCAGCGCAAAAAAACGGAGTTAACGGGGATGCATGGACACCTCAAAAAACATTATGACTTGATGAGAGTTCTTCAGATTCGATTACCAGATCATGGTCATTAAAAACTATTACTCTTGATTCAAATTATAATACGAAAGAAGATATAAATTTAAAATTTGAATATGTCAGCGGCGGAGCTTCAGTTTATATTGATGACCTTATTTGTTCAGGTCCATCTAATGCAGTAAATTCCGCATATATTTTGTGCAAAACTCAACAGGGTGGAACATCAATAAGCCAAAATACCTGGCAGACTGACAGTTATGTTTATTTTACTTCAATTTATCCTGAATCCGCAGCGGCAGATTTAAAACATTGGAAATATGATCAGCAAAGCGGTAATGTTATCGTTTCTGATTCTGCTAATTCTTCAGGATATAATACAACCGGAGAATGGAATAGCGTATATCTTTATCCCGGATTAAGTTATTTTCATGTTCAACCTCGAACCTCAGGGTTATGGCGGACAGAAATGGTGTTTTCAATACTGTGCGATTCTACCCAGCCTACTACAATTTCAAATTTATCTTGTTCTGATTCAAGCGGCTATACAGCTAC
Source organism: Candidatus Babelota bacterium (assembly GCA_017999075.1). Taxonomy (GTDB): domain Bacteria; phylum JAGOBX01; class JAGOBX01; order JAGOBX01; family JAGOBX01; genus JAGOBX01. The sequence continues at coordinate 645 of JAGOBX010000497.1, forward strand.
ATTAAGCTGGACGTCATGTGATTCTGATGGATTGTCTCCGTGGAATGAATACGAAATAATTTATAAATCAGGAGGCGCGCCAACAGATTCTGACAGCGATGGTGTTTACAATAAGAATAATTATACTGCTTTGGGAACAAGAACCACTACTTCTATCACTGCGACAGGATTAACACCTAATACGAATTATCAATTTAAAATTCGAGGTAAAGATTCTGCCGGGAATATAGGAATATTATCTAATAATCTTTCTATAACTTTGCCTAATGTTGTTCATCATTTTGATGTTGACTGCGATTCGGAAGCTCCTCTTGCAGTAGAACAGGGAAAGACTTTTGTACTGAAAATACAGGCAAAAGATTCATTGAATGCAAATTTTGATTTAGATGATTATGTAGATATTATTGCAGAAACAGGAGTTATTGAACCTTGTTCTGCTACTTTAGTTAATGGTTATGCGGAAGTGGAGTGCAGGCTTACAGATCCTGATAGCAATATTACAATTACAGTATCTTATTCTGCTGTGCCGGCGAAAATTATCATTTCAGAAATTCAGACAAAAAATTATCAACCTGGAGATCCTAATGACAGATTTTTTGAAATTTTGAATTATGGAGGAAGAATTCAGGATTTAAAAGGATGGCAAGCAATTTATAATAACAATCCTTCTACGGAAGATAAAATATTTAAAATAAATATGCGTGGATATTTAGGTGTTGGTGAAAGGCTTGTTGTGGGAAGAGATGGGGATGAATTCTATGCGCAATATGGTTTTTATCCTGATTTTGTGAATCAGGGTTTCTGGCTAAATAATGGAAATGATACTATTTGTTTGTTCAATACCAATTCCAATTCTATAGTTGATAGGAGTTTTGCTTTAACCACTACTGCTAATTTATTTGAAAGAAGACCGGATTCTTTGCCAAATGAAGGTTCTGTTTTAGGTTATTGGATAGATAGGGGAACAGTTTTGGGAACACCTAAAGCAGCGAATGTTAATTCTATATCAGTAACAACACAGGTCGCTACCGGAACTATTGAAATGAATGTAACAAGCGCAAATTATATGAGTTATCTTGATATAGTTTTAAATACAGATACCCCTTTAGAGGGTCAAAATATTAATATTACTATTTCTGCAAGAGATGACAGTGGTAGTTTATATGGGCTATTCACAGGAGTTGTAGGGATGTCGTCTTCAGCAGGTATTGTAATCCCCTCAACTTCAAATAGTTTTTCAGGAGGACAAGTTACTCAGAATATTATAATAGATAGTCCGTTATTATCAAGTGATGTTACCTGTACTTTTACTGTTACATACAATCTTCCTAACGGCGGTATGCCTGATGTAATTATTTCTGAAGTTAAAGTTGGAACTGATAGATTTATAGAATTACTTAATGCAGGAGGTATGACTCAAAATTTAAAAAATTGGAAGTTAAGGCATTATAAAGTTGGTTCTGGATTAATGGCTACAGTTTATCTGTCCGGGATTTTACCTGTAGGAGATAGTATAGTTATTGTAGAAAATGAAGAAGATTTTCATGTTTCACATTCTAGCATAGTAGTTGATTATGAAAATACGAAACTTGATTATGCTGCTGGAGATAAAAATTATTTTCAATTGTTTGATAATGAAGACAACTTAATGGATAATTTTGGAACAGCAACAATGCCAGATATGGTTGATGGTGCATATTACCGTATTTATAGTCCTCAAAATGACGGTACGATTATTTCAGGAACTTCTACTTCAGCATGGATTATAGCTGCTGGAGCATCAGGTACGCCTAAAACTCCGAATCCTTCAGGAGAAATTCCTATAAATTATGATACCAGAGTTGGTCAGGCAGTGTTTACTTTATATATGGATAATGCTCCTGAAATAATTATAAATGATGACAGTTATACTTTTAAAAATTCAGACAGCACTGCTTATATAGGAGTTATTGATGTTGATTTTTCTGATGATGCAGGCATAGATACTGTGTATTTTTCAATAGGTACTGATACGGATGTTTTTGATTTGGGAGGAAAAGACACTTATACTCTTAATTTTACTTTAAATAAAGTATACGCTGCTTTATCTCCAGGAACCAATAAAATATGGATTGATGCTATAGATTCTGGTGGAAACAGAAGTACTGATTATTTTTATGTTACGTATGAACCTATAGTTATTGATGGAGATTTAAGCGATTGGCAATATGATGAATTATGCGACGTCCGTAACGGAGACAGTTTTTATATAACTTGGGATGATTTGAATCTATATTTTGGATACCAGGGTCAGCACGGTGATATGAGTGCAGCCGATTTATATATATACATAGACACTGGTTATGGCGGTTCTGCTGTTTCTGATAATCAGAATGGAACGCACAATTTGCCGCTTTCAGCAAGTTTAGTTATATTGGCTGATAATAATTTAGTTACTT
>JAGOBX010000498.1 GCA_017999075.1 Candidatus Babelota bacterium
AAAACTTATAGATTCAGGCATAAAATATTTTGAAATTTCAATGCCTTCTTTAAATAAAACAATTTATAAAACACTTACATCAAACGGCAACTTTGATATTTTAAAAAAAAATATTTTAGAACTTAGAAAATACGATGTTTATATATGTATTTCTGCAGTAATAACAAAAATTAATATAAAAGGAATAACCGAATTATTTGAATTTTGCAGAGCATGTTCCATAAATTCTTTAGCGTTAAACAGATTATGTTATTCCGGAAGCGCAATTAAAAATTTCAAAAATCTTAACCCTGAATATTACGAATTAAAAAATTTATTTAATTTACTTAACACCTTAAACTCTGGTGATTCTTCAATGCCAGTAAGATTCACGATACCATTCGAAAATTGTATTTATAAATGCAATGAATTGTCTAACCTTGAATTTTCAAGATGCAGATGCGGAATCGATAAATGGGTAATTGATTCGGCAGGCAATTTAAGAATATGCGAACAATCAGAAGAAATACTCGGTTCGCTTTTAAAAAAAGATTTTATTGAACTGTCAAATTCAGAAAACGTCAAAAACCTTCTGAATAAAACAAAATTTCCAGAATGCAGTTTATGTTCAGATTTTACAATATGTAGATCAGGATGCAAATATGTTTTAATATAAAATATATTTCAACAAAAAATAAAAAAATGGTCGGGCAGACTGGATTTGAACCAGCGACCCCCACCACCCCAAGGTGGTGCGCTACCCAAACTGCGCTACTGCCCGATTTTATTTAATAAAAGAAAAGATAATTTCTATATTATTTATTAAACGTATTAAGATTTTATTTTTATTATTCAAATTAATTATATATGCTGTTTTTTTTTTGTCAACATATTTCAAAATCAGCTATACAATTTTTTTTATCAAAAGATAAAATTTTAACTTTCAAAAAACCGGCGTAACTGTTTTTCTGTAATCCGATTATTTTTCCTCTTATATAATTTTCCGTATACCCATACGATATGTTTTCCGAATTATTAAAGTAATCAGAATTATCCCTGCTGCTTGAAACATATTCAGGAATAACAGAATACATTTTTCCGATTCTGTCTTTAACAAATTTTTCCTGAAACTGATTTCCTATTTTTTTCAATTCAGCACATCTTTCATATTTTATTTTTTCTGATTGTTTTTCAGGCAAATTATATGAAGAAGTTATTTTTCTGTCAGAATAAGGGAAGATATGGGTTCTACTGAATTCTATTTTTTTTATAAAATTAATTGTTTCCTTAAATTTTTTTTCTGTTTCTCCAGGAAATCCAGTTATAATATCAGTAGTTATTCCTATGTCTTGTATACTATTTTTCAGTTTCTGAACTTTATCAAAATAATATTCAGCAGTGTAATTTCTATTCATTAATTTTAAAATTTCATTACTGCCCGACTGGAGAGATATGTGCAGATGGGAACAAATTTTTCCGGAATTTTTCATAATATCAATTAGTCTATCGGTAATGCCGTCAATATTAATCGAACTCAATCTTATTCTGAAATTTCCGGGCAATTCAACAAGTTCAGCCAATAAATCATCAAGCATATAATTATTATATTTATATTTGGATATATTTATTCCAGTCAAAATAATTTCTTGATAACCATTTTTTAAAAGCGTTTTAAATTCTTCTGCAATTTCAATCCGGTTTCTACTTATCAAATCTTTACGCAGATAAGGGATTACACAGTATGAGCAATAATTATCGCAGCCATCCTGAATTTTTATAAGACCTCTGCTATGGTTATCAAACTTTGTAATTCCTGAATTAATTTTATTTTTTAACGGTTCTTTATTACTTAACCCGGCTATGAATTCAGGTATTTTATATTTTTCTTCATTGGTAAAACAGTAAGTTTCAGTCAAAGTTTCATCAATTTTTTTTAAATAATTAACAGCGCATCCGGCAATAATTATTATAATTTTCCTGTTTCGGAATTTAACTCCTGAAACAAATTTCCTAAGTTTTTTAACAGATGTTTCAGTGACAGCGCACGACATTATTATCAAAATTTCAGCTATTTTCAATTCATCAACTGAAACATTCCCGTATGATTCGAGCGATTCTCTCAATATTTCGGTTTCATATTGATTGATTTTACAGCCAAAAAATTTTAGATATATACGCATTTTATAATTTTATTAAAGGAATACTTTCTATTTCATCTATAGATATATGTTTAGAACCGATAAATTCAGTATCTTGAAGAACAGATACCTCAGCGTTATTTTGAAGGCAAACATTAATTAAATTGAGAATTTCCCATTTTTTTCTTGAATCAAGTAAAATAATAACATTTAAAAGAGTATACTTATTATTTAAAAGATAAGTTTTAAAATCGTTCAAATTTCCAAGATATTTGCATCCTGATTTTTTAGTATTCCATTCAATGTCAGGCTGACTGTCAAAATATCCAAGAACATTATAATCAGAAGTATTGTTAAATATATTTTCTATTTCTTCAAATTTATCCTTATTGCATCCTATAAATACAACATACCTGCGTGAAAATTTAAATTCAGACAATATCTTCAATAAAATTTTTTTTATAATTAAGTTTCTTGTCAAATTGAAGATTATCAGAACGATTAAATATATCATGTAATAAATTCTTGAAATCACAACAAATTTCAAATAAAACGATATTAAAAATATTATCATAATATACGTTACATTTGCATAACAAATATCTACAATTTGATTTTTAATATTTTCTTCGGTTTTTTCAGAATAAAAATGAAAATAATGAAAAACCAAAAAATATATTACAAAGAAATAACTGAAAAAATTAAAATATTTATTCCACAAATTATTATGCCACAGTTCCGAATCAGAATAAAACGGTTCAAATACGGCAAATCTCAGCATAAAAGAAAATTTCAAAGCAAGGTATAATAAAATCAAATCTATTAAAAAAAGTATCACGGCATATAATTTAGTTTTTATAATTTTCAATATAATGCTTTTCATATTTTAATATGACCCTCTTGCAGTTATAACAGTAGTTATGGTTTTCAATAAAATATATAAATCAAGTCCTAATG
>JAGOBX010000499.1 GCA_017999075.1 Candidatus Babelota bacterium
CAACAAAAAAATTTAATTTTACAATATTATTTACGCTTGAAGAAGTCATATCATTTTTTAATTCGTTGTAAGCCTCGTTATTTAACGAGTTATTTGAAACCGAAGTTTTTAAATCGTGAATCGATAGTTTATCCGAATTATCGAAAACACTGTTGAAAAATAAAGCGAACGATTTATTATTTGAAAAATCTAAATACAATTGATTAATTTGATTTTCAATGGCTGAACTTTCGCTTGATAATTGATTATACTTTTTTACCGCTTCGTTAAATTTTGATATTTCAATGTTTTTTTCTTTCAATAAAAATAGTAAAATAAAGTTAATAATTGTAAGAACTAAAACCGCTGACGTAATATATTTCGCGATTTTAACTGTGTCTGGAAATTTTTTTTTGGCAGCTCTGTTCTTTAAAATAATTTCAGGTTTAAATTTTATTATTTCATTATAAATATCAATAGTATATTGTTTGACATCATAATCAAATTTTTGTTTTGATTTATCAAAATTACTTTTTTCAATATCAAAGAATAATTTTGATGGATTAGTAAAATTAAAAATTTTTTTAATATCTCCAATGCAGCCGGAGATAAATATTTCGGCGTTTTCCGCATATTCGTCGAGATAATACAAAATTTTTCCGGAGTTTATATAAATGCAATAAATATATTCAGCCCAAAATATAAAATATAAACCGTCGTCAACAATATTTAATTTTCTTTTTAATAATTCAATTACCGGAATTACAGAAAAAAATTCAGAGTTGTCCGAAGTTTTTTTTATATCATTTTTTGATACTGCAAAAATTGAATTTTCATCGGAGTAAGAATATGATTCATTAATATCAAACGGAAAAAAATCATCGGGAAAACATTGAATTCCATTACCTTTTTGATTTTTTAAATTCAATCGCGAATTATAAAAATACACATTGTTAACTGCTATCAATGTTTTTTTTAAAGATAAAGTTTTATTATTTATTTTTGTCAAAATTTTATGACTGTTCAAATTTGCAATAAGATATTTCATATTATTTTATTATACGGGGAGTTATATAAAATACAAGTTCGCTTTTAGACTGAGATTTTACCTTTTTAGTAAACAATGATTTGATTATTGGAATTTTTCCCAATAAAGGGAAATTGTCTTCTGATTGAGAAGACCTGTCCTGTATTAATCCTGCTATTATTATAGTTTGCCCGTCTTTTATTGATAATTCTGTTTTTGCGTCGCGCGTATTTACCGCCGGAATTCCGTCTGAACTCATACTTCCGGGACTGCTGACTTTAACAAAAATTTCTACGCGGATATATTCTGAATTATCGCTGATAACAGGTTTAATTTTTAATTGAATGCCTGACGAAATTTTTTGAATGCTTGTTAGCGGAGTTTCAACGTTTCCAGTCGTAACTTTAAAATGTTCTTCAAGCGCGACATTTATTGTTGCTTCTTTGCCGCTGACAGTAGCAATTTTAGGGGACGCTTTAACCTCGGCTTTTCCTTCGGTTATAAGGTTCTGAAGAGTTGTTGAAAATTCGTCCGTAATATTTCTTAATGGCAAAGATTTTATATCAGCAGAAATGTTGCCAGGAGAAATCGAAATATTATTCCCGCCTCCTTTTAGTATTAAACTTAAATTCTGATTTTTTGATAAATCATCTGTAAAATCTATTATCTGAGCTTCTAACATTATTACAGGCGCAGGTTTATCAACTGATGAAATATATTCTTCAAGCCGTTTAATCATTGATTGAGTTCCTTCGAATAAAATCGCGTTATGTTCGGGAAAAACCTTTATTTTATCGGCTTTTATATATGACGGAAGCATCTTAATAATTTCTTCAGCTTTTAAATTTTTGATTTTTATATATCTCAAAGAATTTATCATTACCGCGGAATTTTCATCGTTCAAAGCCGATATATTATAAACGTCTCCGATTTTTGAAACTCCGAATTTACTGCCTTCAATAATTTTATTTAACGCGTCGTCAATTTTAGCGCCGCTGATTTTCATTTTTTCAATTTTGCCTTTTATTGAACCGTAAAAAATTATATCCAGTCCCGCTTTTTTAGCTATTTCCTGAATAACGTCTCCAATATCGGCGGAAACCAAATCTATTGTTAATGAATCATTTGAAAGTTCAATATTAAGTTTTGGAGGTATTTGTTTTTTTTCCGAATCTTTATAAATTTTATAAATGCCGTTGTTTTCGATAAATGAAAATCCCGAACCGTTTATAATATTTTCTATCGCCAATTCAAATTCCGTCTCATTCAAACTTATTGTGATTTTTCCTTTTACGCTTTCGTCAGGAACAAAACTGAAACCTGTTTTATTTGAAAGTTCCATCAAAAATTTTATTATATCGCAATCAACTGCGCGCGCAAAAATTTTATTATCTTTAACGCTAATTGTAAAAATTTCTTTTGTATCGGCTGATTGCTGTTTCTCAGGTTCTTTTTTTTCTTCGACCGCTTTTGAAACTTCATATATTGAATTATTCATTTTCCAGACATATCCCTTGCTTCTTACAATTGAATCAAGAGCGGATTCAATACTTACATTTTCAAGATGTAATGTGATTTCACCTTTAACTTCAGGCATTGCTATAACATTTATTCCGCTTTGTATACCGATTGCCCGCAATACGTCGGTTATTTCGGTCTGCTTGAAATCGCAGGAAATCAAACTGGTATCTGCGGGTTCTGCATAAACTGCCAAATATAATGAAATAATTATAATCAAAATAAATACTGATTTTTTTTTCATATTTAAAACCTTCTCTTCTCGGTATTCTCGGTGTCTTCGGTGGACAATATTTTTTCCACCGAAAAAGACGAATGCACCGAAATTATAGAACAATCCTTTTAAATTCTAATTTATTTCTTCCGAAATTCAATATATAACCAACTTTCACTTCGCTTGCTTTTAAATAATTTAATATTTGACTTATATGTTCGGAACAAATATTGTCTGTTGCTTTTAGTTCTAAAATTATTTTGTTATCAATTAAAAAATCAACATAATATTTTTTGTTAAGGATATGTGTTTTATATTTAATTAATAATTCTTT
>JAGOBX010000500.1 GCA_017999075.1 Candidatus Babelota bacterium
TTTTCCTATATCAGGTCTGCTTTCATATACAACATTCAAATCAATTCTTGTTTCTGCTTTTTTCCTTGGTTTTACTGTTTCAGCCGCATTTTTAAACTGAACAATGCTGTTTTTTTTTTCATCATTCAAAGAATTAAGCTGTCCGGTTTCAACTCCCTGTTTTTTTTCACCTTTAATTTCAACATAATTTTCTTTTTTTTTTTTTACTGCCGGAACAGTCTGTTCTCCTTTTTTATAATTCCAATCAGGTCCGGAAATTTTCAGAACAGTAGTTTTCAACAATGCTATTTCTTTTGTAAGCTCATTGATTCTGAATTTTAACGTTTCTACATCGTCTGTCAAATAATCAAGTTCACTGATGTTCTGTTGTCCATTCAAATCATAATAAAATGACAAAAAAAACAACAAAACAAAAAAACTGCATCTGATACTTTTCATAAACTGTGTTTTAATAATTTGAAATTTTAGTAAGTTCGTTTGCAATAACCTTTGATTCGATTTTTTTTACAGAACCGTCTCTAAATTTTCTTAAAAGCTCAAATTCAACTTCAACCCCTGTTTTTATAACATCAACATTATTTTCGGCTTTTAATTCAAAATATAAGACTGCCTCGGCATTGCGTTGTTTTAACACAAACGGCGATCCTTTTTCAAGATAATTTTCAATTGAAACTGTTCCAAACAAATTTAAAGTTTTTTTACCTTTTTCATACACAATTAATTTTGAATTTTCAGGAAAACTTCCAGAATTCGATTTTACAGTCATTTTTTTTATATTAATTTTCCCTTTTCCTGAATTAAGAAGCTTCAATTCATATTTTATGATTTTCCCTTTTTTAACAGGTTCATCATAATCAGTCAACGTCAAATCAAGATTAGAAAAATAATAATCAGGATTATTAACATCTTCATTATTAACCAGAGTAACAGGATTTTCTTTAATAAGTTTATAATCAAGCAGCATAACTGACGAATTTAAAATTTTGGCATCAGTATTATTTTCAAACTTATAATTTTTCATATGTTTTGTCTTCACGGAAAATCTCAGTTCATCTCCTGAATCCAAATTATCCACTTTTATAGAAACATATTTTTTTTCATTATCGGCTGATTTAACAATTCCTGAAGATAATACAAATTTTTCAATAATATCCGTTGTTTTTATTTGTTTTCCATTTTTAAATAATTCAAAATTATAACCAAAATCCTCACTTTCTTCATCGTATGCAAAATCAAATGATTCAGGTAAAGTCACTGTAAGAATATCATTAAACTGTTTCCCTGAAATCATTTTAAGTTCTGCATTAAGCACGCATATATTATCTTCTTTTTCTCCATAAAGATATTCCAGCGGGCCATTGTCAGACAAAAAAAGATCAACAGCGCATTCTTCGGGATAAAGCCATTCTATAACTGCGTAAACCGTATTTTTTTCAGGGTTATCTTCGTCAGGAAGAGTTACTGATATTTCAGAATATCCTGGAGAAATCGAGGATAACTCTATAAACGACTGGCCCGGATGCAATATTAAAGACTCGTATTTACCTGTTCCCCGCGGATTTAACCCTGCATTTTTCGGATATTGAACCATAATATTCTGAGGTTCATCTAAAGTTAGTGTTTTAAGAAAATTATTCTGCAGCGAAGATTTTTCTTTTCTGCTGTAATTAGTTATAAAGCAGTCAGAATTTATGATAGGACTTTTTAACGAGTTTATACGCCATATTATTTCAGATGACTGTACTGGCATACCGCGTTTTGTTACAGTTGCAATTAATGCGGCTTTAGTTTTCATATCATATCTGGCTGTAGGGCTAATTCTGTTATTATTTATCACGCTGCCAACAGAATAATTCTGAAGCATATCTCTGTATTCTGCGGACGCATTGGCAAACAATTCTCCATCCTCATCCAAAAACACAGGAGAAATTACAATGGAATAGTCTCCGGCCAATAAAAATCCTGAATTGAATATAATAAATATAAAGATAATAAAACGTAATATTAACTTTTTTTTCATAATTAAAAACTCAAACATTTTTTATAATACAGCAAAACATTGTAATTGATGCGGTTTAATTTGTCAAATTATTTACATCAATTTTTTTCTTTATATTTTTTATTAATTTTATATAATAGTAAATTGGCTGACTCATCAGACGAAAATTTAAAATTTTAAAAAATATAAAAAAAATATGAAAACTTATTACGCTTCTCCTGAACGAAAAAACAAAGAAATTATAATTAAAGACTACAATATAATTAATTCATTGGAAATAATTAAAGAACTAATAAATTCATTACCGTATGTCGTAGGGATTCTAAATTCTGACAGGCAGCTTATTTTTTCTAATACTATGCTGACTGACCTTCTCGGAATATCTAAAATAGATGAAATTCTGGGAAAACGTCCTGGTGAATTTTTGAATTGCATTAATGCTTCAAAAGAACCAGGAGGATGCGGAGTTGCAGAAAACTGTTCTGTATGCGGAGCTGTGAGGACAATATGTGAAAGTCAAAAAACAGGAAAAAAAATTTCAAACGAATGCAGACTTACTGCAATAGCAGACGATAAAAAAAATTATTTTGATTTAATGATTACTGCAATGCCTTTAACTGTCCAAAATCAAAAATACACGATTGTTTCAATAACCGATATCAGTGCTGAAAAAAGAAAATTGAATCTTGAACGAATTTTTTTTCATGACATAGTAAACACGGCAGGAGGATTAAAAGGTTTTATAGAATTCATGAAAACTTCAGCAGATCCCCAGCAAACTCAGGAATTACTTGAAATATCAAATAAAATCTGCGATAACCTTATTGAACATATTTTATCTCAAAAAGAACTGAATGCTGCAGAACGCGGAGAACTTACCGTTAATTATGTAAAATGCAATTCTAAAAAAATTTTGGAAGACTGCGTTCAGCAAATGAAATATCATAACGTTGCAAAAAACAAAAATATCGTTATCAATCATTCTAACTGCGATATTGATTTTGACACTGATGTTACAATGTTAAAACGCATAATCGGAAATATGATTAAAAACGGGCTGGAAGCTTCTA
>JAGOBX010000501.1 GCA_017999075.1 Candidatus Babelota bacterium
GCGTAATTGCTCGTTTGATTCTTGTTTAATAATCGTTACGGGCAATCTCGTTATTGAAGATAATTTTTCGATTTCCGGCAATGATAAATATTTTTTTGAAACTGAAGAATATATGAAAATTATTGAAGAAAATAATTTTCTAAAATTATGCGGTATGACTAAATCACCGGAGGAATCCTTTAATAATCCTAATGAAATCCTCAAGTATTCAATAAAATTATCATTAACGAACCAAAAAAAACCGCATTCTAAAAAAATCAGAACTTCTTCTTCTCCATCCATAATATGCGGTTCAGAATTATTTATAAATTTGCGCAACCCTAATCCTGATTTAGATTCCGATAATATTCCAAAACTGTCGGGATTGTTTTATGCTTCAAAAAAAATTTCAATAAAAAATTTTTTATGCGATAACAACGATATTTCATTCATCGCAAATGAAATTAAAATTTCAGGATCAGACAAACTAAAATTATGAATTTGTTACAATGTTTAAAATATTCATACCAGCCTTTCATTGTTTTATTGGTATTAGTAATTACTTTTTCTATGCTGACTCCATTTTGACGTTTTGTTATCATTCTGATTCGGTCTTGCATTTTCTTAAAACTTTTATTGGCTGGATACCGACTGATGATTGCTTTTTTCTTTTCTCTGTGAAACTTATACCCTAAGAACTCAAACTCGGCTTCTTCTTTATTCATATCAATTATTTTACTCTTTTCTGGATTTATTTCAAGTTTCAATTTCTTCAGTTCTACTTTTATCAATTCCAGACATTTTTCCGCTTCTTCTTCGTCTTTGCAGAATATCAGTCCGTTATCAGCGTATCGAACTAATTCCTTTGCATTATTTGCAAAACATCTGTCAAATTCATCAAGATATATTGCCCAATAATGGACTTATTACTGCGCCCTGCGGTGTTCCGCTTTCAGGTTTCCATTCTTTCATTTCATCTACTATTGTTTGTTCCAGATACTTTTCCAACAATTTTATGATTCTATTATCGGCTATTCTTTCTTGTATTTTGCTTATAAGAATTTCTATATCAACGTTATCAAAATATGCTTTAATGTCAAATTCTACTATGTATAAATATCCGATTTTCATTAGTTCGTCTATTCGACGCAACGCATCTTTACATCCGCGTTTCGGTCGAAATCCATAGCTATGCTCATAAAATTTTATTTCAAATATCGGTTCAATTACATTTCGTATAGCAATCTGTATTATACGGTCTTTTATTACAGGAATTCCAAGTGGACGCATTTCTGTTTTTCCTGCTTTCGGTATCCAGGCCGTTTGATTTTATCGGGTATATATTTCTCGGTTTCTAATGCTTCACAGATTTCTTGCAAGTATATTTCGGTTTTTGCTTCAAATTTTTCTATCGTTTGATTATCTATTCCTGCGCTTCCGCCGTTTCTTTTCACTCGTTCCCACGAAGCTTTTAAATTCCTTTCTGAGCATACCTTATCTATCAAACTAAACCATTTGTCGCCTTTTACCCTCTCTCGAGAGCCGTCAGCATTCTGTCCGTCCAGACGCTGGTTTCAACCCAATCAAATCTTTCTTCATCATAATAATTTATCCGCAGTTTTAATTGGATTTCTTTATCTTGTTTAGTTTCGCCAACACTCACGATAATTTCCCTTTACCTTTGTCTGAATTTCTTTAATCAATCTTCCTACCTCACTTCGCTCCATCAGCATTACCGCGCCTTGTTGCAAGGCGATGACTTCATAGCTCTTATTGAGGCTCTGACTCCTGAATAATTCTCTCAGTTATTCAGGTATCCATTATTCCTGTATTTGCCCTTCCGACCATTCTGTCCCCCCAACACCATTCACTGTTTCATATCGTCCCTTTCCGACCGAGAGTTATTTGTTTAGAGCGATATGTGTTTCCATTAAGGAATATCAGCCTTCGCTTTTACCCAGTAAACTCAGCATAACACAAACCGAAACGGGTTTGTATCCTACGGACTGGTCTTTCGCCTTCAGTTGCTTTCCACTCTGCCTCACGGCAACGCAGTTACTTTCAGCTATATGTCTCTCGACCTCAGACATAAAGGGACTTTCACCATCCGGACAAATACCATTTAACGCGCACTAGGCCGCGCGAAGCGCGAGCGCAGACTCCGAGATAACCGACCGTATTCCTTTTTTTTTGTTTTTCTTTTAAAAAAAATATGTTGGTAATTCATTTATGTTATATCGTAAAAAAGTATTATTTTAATTAAATGACTATATATTTTTTCGAACAATTTCGATCACAGCTTTAGCAATGATTTGCAAAGCAGATGTCAATTGTTCATATCCTAATTTGCTTTTTATTGTATGTAAATAATCTTCTAAAAGATCCGAACTCAAATATCTCATGGTATCTAAATATTTATTCTCACCAATTTTAAGTATTTTAAGGCTTATTATAAAACTCAAATCAGCAGTACAATGATTATCATAACTTATCTCAATATTCCAATTCGTAGATTTTAGATAAATGGTAGATTCAGAATAACCATCATAATAATCTTCATTGGTCACAACTTTAATACATTTAAGTTCTGAACTCTTTTCCAAAACCTTCAAGGTTTTAAGACATTGTCCAATAGCACTGTTTTCAGGCAGACAGCATAAATTTGACGAATCATATTCGCTAGTTCCCATAATAAATCACTGCTTTCAAAATTAATATAAAAACCAATCAACATATAACCAATAACAAATAGTTTGTAAATAAGTTATCTATTTTTCATTCAAAATATCGGCACTTGCATGTAATATCATATTCGACAACTTTTTTTCTAATAGATATGTCGGTTATCGAACAAGTGCTATCCTCGTCCGCTCGCAAAGCGGATGACGGCAAAGCCACCGTGCCACAAGCACGAGGGATAGCACTGAGTTGAACTAAACCGCTAAGCTAAATTTTCACAACATTATATTTGTTACCACGGAATAATTCAATTGTTAAATACATTTTCAGCTGATTTGATTTTTGCCTGTATTTAAATAATCTTATTTCTGTTAAAATGACATTTTAATTTTATATTATATAAGGAT
>JAGOBX010000038.1 GCA_017999075.1 Candidatus Babelota bacterium
AATATGCAGTTTGGGTTAATACTAATTCGCTGATTTTGAAAACCATTTTTATAATTTTTAAAGCGGCTTAGTGTTAAATCTCATAGATAAAATTTAATGATCGATTTATTTTAAATAGCAGCGGAGGATTTAATGTGAATAATAAATACTGGAGTGAATTAACTAAAAAAATTAACCCATATACTCCTGGAGAACAGCCTCAAGATAAAAAATATGTAAAATTAAACACTAATGAAAATCCCTATCCTCCTTCGCCTAAAGTTTTTGAAGCTGTAAAAAAAGTTTCTGAAAGTTCTTTGAAATTGTATCCTGATCCTGATTCTAATATATTAAAACAAGCCATAGCTTCATATTATAAAATTGATAAAAGTTTTATTTTTACCGGAAATGGTTCTGATGAAGTTCTCGCATTTTGTTACCCTGCATTTTTTAATTATGACAAGCCTGTATTATTCCCTGATATAACGTACAGTTTTCTTCCTGTATTTGCTTCATTATTCAATATTAAAATAGAAACAATATCATTAACAGATGATTTTTCAATAAACATTTCAGATTACAAACGTCCTAATACAGGAATTATTATTCCAAATCCGAATGCTCCTACAGGAAGATATCTTGAACTTGATTTAATTCGCGAAATACTGAAGTTTAATCAGAATTCTATTGTAATAATTGATGAAGCTTATATTGATTTTGGAGGCGAATCAGCAATTAAACTTGTTGAAAGTTATCCGAATCTTCTTGTGGTTCAAACTCTGTCAAAATCCAAATCTTTAGCAGGATTACGCCTTGGTTTTGCTGTGGGGCAGCCTGAACTTATTGAAGCTATGAATAGAATCAAAAGCAGTTTTAATTCTTATACAATTGACCGCCTCTGTTCTGCAGGAGCTGCAGCTGCATTTGAGGATGCCGAATATTATAATCAAATATCATTAAAAATTATAAATACACGAGAGGATGCAGTTAAGGAATTGTCAAAACTTGGATTTTATATAATACCTTCAAAATCTAATTTTTTATTTGTTAAACATTCCGTTTTCAATGCTGAAAAATTATATATTTTGCTTAAACAAAATGGTGTGCTTGTAAGATATTTTAAAAAACCGCGAATTGATAATTATCTACGTATAACCATAGGAACAAAAGAAGAAATGGAAGTTTTATATAGAACCATTAAAACCATTATACTTTAATTTGATGTTTAACAATATATTATTTCTTTTTTTTAGCGTTATACTTGAAGGGTTTCCATATATAATTATAGGCGCTTTAATATCTGCTTTTCTTGAAATATATCTTCCTGAAAAGTTCTTTAAAAATATGTCTGTTAAAAATGGTTTTTTACTGATTCCAATGTTTGCTTTGTCTGGTTTTATATTTCCTGTCTGCGAATGCGGAATTGTCCCGGTAGTATCGCGTCTTAGAAAAAAAGGATTGTCATCCGGTCCTGTGATAGCATATTTATTAAGCGCGCCAGCTTTTCAGCCTATAGTATTGTTTTCGACATATTCCGCATTTAACAATAATTTTAATATTGCTTTTATCAGATGCGGTATTTCATTGGCTGTAGCTATAATAATTGCCTGTTTATTTCAAAAATCGGAAATCTCGCCGTATTTAAATGATAATATTGCTTTAAATGAAAATGTTTCTGGAATTCATCTTGATAATCATAAACATTTTGAAAACTGTCCATGCTGTTCTGATAAAAAAACTCATTTTAAAGATGAAAAGTCAGAAACAGAAAAAAAAATAGTTTTATTCATAAATACTTTCATTAAAGAAAGCGCGGTAATACTTTCGTATTTGACAATAGGAGCTTTTCTAGCTACTTTGATTTCATATTATAACCCTGTTGATTTATACGGGTCAGGCATAGAGGGTTATTTTGGAAAAATAATAGAAATTTTTATTTTAATGATAATGGCTGTTTTAATGTCTGTTTGTTCTGAAGCAGATGCTTTTGTAGCTTATTCTTTTACAAATTTTTCACTTCCTGCAAAAATGGCATTTATGTGGCTTGGCCCTATAATGGATATAAAACTTATAATAATGTACAAGGCTGTTTTTGAAAAAAAATTTGTTGTAAAAATTTTTTCGGTTATTTTTGTTGTAATATTATTTATTTCAATAATTTTTTCAGTGATTTATAGATGAATTTATTGCACGTAATTATATTATTTTTTTTTGATGTTTCTATTTCAGCGGTAATATTAACCGGACATTTATCGGAATTTGTCCATCCCAGGTTTACTGCTGTTATTTATACCGGATTTATTTTACTTTCAATGGGAATTTGCGCCGCATTTATGATCTTTTTTTTTAGAAAATTAAAGATTTTTTTTAAAGTGGATTTTACTGTCATTTTATTATTACCAATATTTTTTGCATTATGGAGTAATAAAAATATAAATTCTATGTCTTTAATAGATCATAAGTTTAAAGGGAAAATCAACCCTAAAAAAATTGAAGAATTAAAGATAAATACAGGGTTAAAAAGTGGGTTCACAAAAAAAACTGAAAATAATACGGTTATAGAAAAAAATATAATTAAAGATTATGATAAAAATGAAAAATACAGGCAATTGAATATTTTGGAAGCATATAATGAATTAAACTCTATAGGGTCAAAAGATAAAATTAAAAAAATTTCTTATAACATTGATGTTATTGGACAAATATATTATCCTACAACAGAAAATAAGCTGGAATTGTATGAAAACGAAATTATGATTGTCAGATTTGTTATGGTTTGCTGCGCTGCTGATATGACTCCTATGGGATTGATTATTGAAAATAAAAATAAATATTCTGAAAATTTTGAGGAGTGGATTAGAGTTAAAGGAAAAATTGAATTTATTGAAAATTCCAAAATCGGCGGTTTTTTCGGGTTTGTCAGAGATCATACAATTGAAAAAATAGATCCGCCGGAAATTGAATGGTTATACCCGGATTTTTCAAATTATAAATAAAAAAATAGATTTTATATTTAAAATATAATCTTGAATTTTATATATAAGATAATAAAATATATTTAATGAAAAAATATTTGAGGAAATAGCAATGACAGAGTATCTTAAAGTTATAACTACTATTGATTCAAAAGAGAAAGCAGTTGATTTGTGTAAAAAAATTGTAGAATTGAGGTTAGTTTCCTGCGCTCAAATTTTAGGACCAATTCAAAGCATTTATTGGTGGCAGGATAAAGTTGATAATTCCGAAGAATATTATTGTGTATTTAAAACAAAAAGCTCGTTATATCCGCAGCTTGAAGATTATATAAAAAAAAATCATAATTATCAGGTTCCTGAAATAATAGCTGTTCCCATAATTTTTGGCAGTAAAGAATATTTGAACTGGATTTCTAACGAGACCGTTTGATTTATTAATTTTAAAAAAATTAAAAATATTATATAATATAGAAAAATTTTAAATTTATAAATCTGGGAGTTATTATTTATGAAAATAAGATTTTGGGGTGTTCGAGGTTCGATTCCTACGCCTGGAAAAACTACTGTAAGATATGGGGGGAATACTTCCTGCATTGAAATTGAGACAGATAAAGGGACTACTGTAATATTTGATGCAGGATCAGGTATAAGAGAACTCGGATTTAAATTATTAAAAAAAATGCCTGTTTCAGCATATATATTATTTTCGCATACGCACTGGGATCATATACAGGGATTTCCGTTTTTTGTTCCAATATTTATTCCTACTTCAACATTGAAGCTTTATGCGCCCAAACCTCTTAAAGAAACTGAAAGTTTAGAAAATATAATGAAAAATCAAATGAGTTATCAAGTGTTTCCGATAAGTCTTGATGCAATTCAGAATATGAATTCAAAGATTAGTTATTTTGATATTGTTGAAGGAAAAGTTGATATTCCGGAACTTGAAAATGAAGGAATAACAATAACTTCTCAATATATGAATCATCCTGTTGTTTGTCTTGGATATAAAATAAAGTATAATAATAAAACAATAATTTACACAGGAGATAATGAACCTTATTATAATGTTTTTGACAAAAACCTTGCTATAAATAAATCCGCATCTTCAAATAAAACTAAAAGCATTTTGTTTGACGATGATGAAGATGACGTTGATGATAAAGAAGCTGAAAATACGGTTGTAATGATGAATAAGAAATTTGTTGATTTTATAAAAGATTGTGATTATTTAATTTCTGATTCGCAATATACTCAGGAAGAATATGTTACTAAATTGGGATGGGGACATACTTCTATTGAAACCAATATCGACAGGGCAATTGAAGGAAAAGTAAAACGTTTGATATTGTTTCATCACGAACCTATGAGGAGCGATGATGCGCTTGACGACTTACTTAGAAAACAAAGACAAAAATTAATTTCTTCAGGAAGCTCTCTTGAATTATATGCTGCGCATGAAGGAATGGAAATAGAAATTGTATGACAGAGTTATTTAACGAAAAATTATTTGAAAAGCTTCGCGCAGAATATATTTCAGGTATACTTGATAAGAAAAACAATATTATATCCGGAAATATAAAACCACCAGATAAAATTATTGATAAATATCCGCTTATAAATTCAGAAATATACAATTATTATAACTCGGAAGGAGAATTGTCTATCAGGAATAATGAATTATCTGTACTTATTATGAATGGAGGTATGGCAACGAGGTTTGGTACAGAAGTAAAAGGTATTGTTGAGGTTTTTCATAATAAATCTTTTCTGCAGCTGAAAATCGAAAATATTAAAAATATTTCCGAAAAATATGGTGTGAAAATATATGTTTTTATTATGAATAGTTTGTTTACAGATATTCCCACACGAAATCATTTTGAAAAGAATAATTATTTCGGTTATGATAAAAAATATGTTAAATTTTTTAATCAATATGTTTTTAAGCGTATAAAAACCGAAGGCAGTATTATTTCAGATAAAGATAATTTGTATTATGGTTCAGGACATGGTGATTTTTTTTATGCGTTTCAGGAATTTGTTATTCCCGATATAGATAAGAATATAAAGTATATTTTTTATTCAAACGTTGATAATGTAGGAGCATGTGTTGATACAGTAATTTTAGGTTATCATAAAGCAAAAATGAAATCTGTTACAGTTGAAGTTGCCAAAAAAAATAAAGGCGATAAAGGCGGTGTTCCTGCTATTGTTGACGGGATCCCTCAAATTGTTGAAGGATTTAAATTGCCTGATAATTTTGATCATGATTCTATTAAAGAGTTTAATACGGCAAGTTATATTTTTTCTATGAATATCTTTGAAAAAAAAATAAACTTGCCTTTTTATGTGGTGGAAAAAAAAATAGAAAAAGAAAATGTAATTCAGTTTGAACGGATTGCTGGAGATTTAACAATGTTTTTTGACAGTAATTATATTGAAATAAACCGTAAAGACAGATTTATCCCGGTTAAGACAAAAGAAGATATGGAAAATATACCGGAATGTGTAAAACAAAAATTTTATTAAAAAAATGGAAAATTATCAATTAATAAATAGGATAGACATAGCTCAGGACGATGATGGAAACAGCGTTATAATATTGAAGTCTGAGAATGATAAAGTATTGATAATATCTATTGGCGAAACTGAAGCTCATTCTATTTTCTTAGCATTGAATGAAAAAAAATATGAAAGGCCTTTAACCCATGATTTGCTCAAAACTGTTTTACAGGCTTTTAAATGTAAAGTTGAAAAAGTATTTATAACAAAACTTGAAAAAAATGTTTATTATGCTATAATGAGATTATCGACTGAAGATGGAAAACAGATTTTTCATATTGATTGCAGACCAAGCGATGCAGTGGCTGTTGGAATAAGGTTTAATGCCCTTGTATTTGTAAATGATACTTTACTTAATGATATGCAAATATAAGTAATTCCAATTATAACGAATTTTTGTAATATGAAAAAAGAAACACCTGAACAGAGTTTAAAAGAAATCATTTGTTATAAATCAATTCCTGATAAATTTATTATACAATATTTTGATGTACTTGATTCGGAAATTTCTGCAGATGAAACTCCGTATATTGAACAGCTTTTGGCATATCAAAAACCGGATATTCAAATATCGATTATTAAATATATTCAGAGAACGGGAAGTATAGCTGCCTTACCGCTATTATTGAAGCTTATAAATTCCATGGATACAAAATTTTATATCAAAATGGAATCGCTTTTAGTTTTAAGCAAACTTGACAGGAAAGGTAAAGCAAAACATATAATTGAAAAACTTATTGAAAAAATATCATTTGATTCTGTTAAAAGCGATAATAAAATTCAAAATATATCTGCTGAAAAAATAAATACCATAATAATTGAATCGCTGAATGAAACTTTAAAAATTCATTGCGGAATTGATATTCAGGCAATTAAAGTAAGGCAGACTGATGAAATTACTGCAGCTGGCAAATATACGTTATGGTCAAACTCTGAACAGAATCTTGACTGCAGGGTTTTATTTAATTTTTCCGAAGATACGGGAATTAAACTTACAGAATATTTGTATAAAACCGAATCGTTTAAATATGAAAAAGTTCCAATAGATGATTACGGCATAATTTATAATTCAATAGAAATATTTAATTTGATTCTTGAAAAAATTACAATGCGCTTGGCTAAAGAAAATATAATTGCTGATTTTTCAATACCTAAAAATTTAAAGTTTAAAGACATTACTCTTGCAGAAAAAGCGGATACGGTTTTTTTATATGAAATTAATTCATTATCGGGTAGATTATTATTCATCTTTACAATTTATGAAAAAAATTCTTCACGAATAGACAATTTGACAGAAGTTACTGAAAATCTAAGAATATATTATATTGAAAGTGATAAACAGCAGTCACAAAGAAATAAGTTTGAGATTAAATGCGGGATAACAGGATTAACAATTGAAGATTCTGGGTTAAAAAATAATTTTGAAAAAGCTATGGAATCAAGAATTATAATTGACAGTTCAACTTTTCAGAAAATAAAAAAATTATACGATTCATTTATAAGTGATTTTGATGCTGACCATAGAGTCACTATGAGGCTGTCGTTAAAAATAGATTTTCTTGTTAAAACCTGTGATTTATTGAAATCATCATTAAAGGATATAGTGATTTTTAAAATAAATCAGGTTAATCCTCAATTCGGCAATATTATATGTGATAAATTAATTGATGAAACTTTTTTTCTTAAACTTTCAGAAATATCTATAAAAAAAATAATAGACCGCCTTGATGATATGGAATTATCAATCATTATTTTGTTTTTTTCTCCTGTAATTAAGAATAAAGTTATTGGGAACTGTTCGAATTCGAAATTTAAAGCAATTAATGATTTTATTAACGATTCTAATTTTAAATTAATTAATCCTGCTAAGATTAATAAAACTAAAGATAAATTAATTTCTTTTATTAAAGAGATATATCTTTCCGATGACAAGTGTTTATCTGATATGGTAAATCAGATAACCCGTAATTTATAATTTTAAAATAGTTTGGACCGTCCGTTTTTGAGTTTAATTTTAAAATCCAAAAAACTGTCGCTGCCTTTAATATTTATTCTATACATAAAATAAGGATTTTTTATAGGTATTTTGTTTATTTTTGATTTTATCAATAAACCGAAATTAAAATTATGTTTTTTTAAAAAATCTTTTAATTTATTTTTATCTTCTGGTTTTTCGGGTATTGATCCGTAGGGATATGCTATTACATTTTCAAAAAAAATATTATTTTTTTTTAATTCTGATATACAGTCGGTTAAATCAGATTCTATTTCTTTAATTGTCATTTTAGAAAAATTTGAATGATTGAAGCTGTGTATTCCGAATTCTATATTGTTGCCCGACATTTCTTTTATTTGATTGTAATCTATAAGTTTTTCTTGACCTTCATCCCATTCATTTTTTTTTCCTATGCTGCCTGCAACAAGAAATATAGTTGCTTTTATATTATTTTTTTTTAAAACAGGATATGCTAATTCGTAATTATTCATATATCCGTCGTCAAATGTCAGTATTACCGGTTTGTCTGGAATATTTAAAGTGTTGTTTTTATAACTGTTGAGTTCTTTAAAAGATATTGGAGTATATCCTTTTTTCAGGAGATAGTTTATTTGATTTTCAAATTGGTTCACTGTTACTGTGAGTTTATCTCTGTGGAATTCTGAAATTTTATGATACATTAAAACAGGAATTCCTTTATAATTAAACAGGAATAATCCGTATCGGTAAATTAAAAATATTATTATAATTATTGAACTGTAAAATATTATTTCCATAATTTTATTTGATTTTAAAAAAATCGATGTCGCCTGTAATTTTTTTTATAATTATGTATGATTTTTTTTTTGTGTTGGATAAAATTATGGTATCTCCTGAAATATTTTCGGATATTCCTTTTTTATCGAATTTTATATATGCTGGAGTTTGATAAAAAAAAACATTTTTTGAAAGATAGACAGTTTCTGAATTGTTGTTTGAAAAAATAGTGTAAGACTGGTTTATAGTATTGAAATTTATTTTGGAATTGTCTCCGTTTGATGAAATTTGCTGCAAATAATTAATTGAAGAAATTAGTTTGGAAGTTTCTATTTCTAAATCCTGATCGGTCAGATAATTCGTTATAATAACAGGCGTTATCGAAGCTATAACGCCTATTATTATTATTACTATAGTTAATTCGATTAAAGTAAAACCATTGTTCCGGAAGAGAAAAAAATCGGATTGGTTCATAAAATTTTATGAGTGATTTTTTTGTTGAAAAACTTCAAAAATCCTCTTGTTTTTTTGTTTTTTAATATGTCGAAAAAGCCTGTCCGTTTCTATCGCTTCCCGTTAAATTGACATTAACCAAGGGTTCCATAGTATCTCCGCGGTATTCATAATACCATCCGCCTGATCCATCTATTCCGCCTATATTTTTTTCTTTTTTGGCAGGAGTAAGAAGTTCTTCTGGAAATACTCTTAAAAATCCTGAATCAACCATATCCTGTATAGTTGACGGATTATGTCTGTCATTTTGAATGAAAAATAATTTTTGCGCTGATCTGATGCTTCCTAAATTAGCTTTTGTAGCTGATATTTCAGCTTGTTCGACTTGAATTAAAAAAGTCGGTACTATAATCGCAACAAGTGTTCCGATTATTATGATAACTATTACTAATTCTACAATTGTAAAACCAGTTTTAATTAACTGTTTACTATTTTTTGCCATATATCTTCCTCCAGCATTTTTTTTAACTAATATATTATATAAATATTATTACTTTTAGTCAAGTTCAATTTTTTTATAGTAAGTCAGTATTTTTTCAAAGACAAAATTGGGGTCAAGATTTGCCTGGCATATTAATTTTTTGCATTTTCGTTTTCTACAAGGATTACATCCTGTATTTTTGTATAGCACAATATTGTTTTTTCCGTAGGGTTTGTTTATTTCAGGATCAGAAGGACCGAATAAAGCTACTAACTGAATATTTAATAACGATGCAATATGCATTGGTCCGGTATCTCCAGTAATAAATAGGCTTGCTTTTGAAATTAAGTAAACCGATTCTTTCACTGTGGTTGCAGGAGCTGTAAAAATTCTGTTATTATGACTGTTCGATATATTTTTAATTCCGTTTATTATTCTTTCTATTTTTTCAAATTCGCCAGGTCCCCAGCTGAAAACTATACTTGTTTCTTTATATGTTTCTGCTAACAATATGCATAATTTGGAATAATATTTTTCTGGCCATTCTTTGTATCTTCCTATTTTACTTACAGCGGGATTGATTAATATTATATTTTTATAAGTTAATTTTTTAATGAAATTTTCTGTCACGATTTTATCGTTTTCTTTAATTTCAAATAAATCACCGAATTTCTCGGGTTTAATTTTTTTATTAAAAAAATATGCCAGTAATGAAAAATTTTTTTCTATTCGGGTTATTTTATCGGATTCTGCGTCAATATGCACATTGTTAAATATATGATTTAATTCTTTGCAGAATTTTTTTGAATATCCGATCCTGACAGGACAATTCGTTAAATATGATAATAATCCGCTTTTAAAAATTCCATGAAAATCTAAAACATAATCGAATTTTTCATTTTTGAGGTCTTTGATAATATTTTTAAAATCGAAAATTACTTTTAAAAAATTTTTTGAAAATATTTGTTTTTGCCATTCTTTTCTCGGGATTTTTACTAATTTGTTTATATAAGACAGGTTTTCAAGTATATTGGAGTTTTGTTTTTCTGTGAGCCAGAATATCTGGTGTTCTTCTTTTAAATTTTCTGATAGGTATTTCACTGCAGGCAGAGTTCTTATTATATCACCTATTGCTCCGAGCCTTATTATTAATATTTTTTTTCTTTCGTTCAAATTAATATGTCTCCTGAACTAAGCTGAATTTGAAATCATAGAGTTTTTGATTTTAAAGATTTATTCCGGATTAGTACATAGTATATCAAATGTTAAGTATATATAAACATCGTTATAAATGCTTTTTTTAGTTATAATATAATTTATAGTCTAATGTAATGTTAATTTAAAGAAAATAAAAATTAGCCTGATAATAAAAAAAACCCGAAAGTTTTTTCTTTCGGGTTTTTTTAATTTACACTAAAAAATAATTTCGTTTTTATCGCATTTCCGGTAAAAACTGTTCATCAATATTTTATTTTTTTTGTTTTTCAGGTTTTGCAGCTTTTTTATCATCGCCTGTTTTTTCAGCGGCTGCACCTTCGGCTGCAGGAGCTGCTTCAGCGCCTTCTGCGCCTTCAGCTGGAACAGCGCCTTCACCTGCAGCAGCAGTTTCAACAACTTCCTCTTTGACCACAGTAACCACAGCAACAGTTCTTTTTTTGTCGGTTAAAATTTTTATACCTTCCGGAACTTTCACATTTTCAAGAGCAAGATTATCTCCTATATTTAAAGCAGTAACATCAACTTCTATAAATTCAGGAATTCTATCAGGCAGACATTTGATTTGTACTTCACGCAATTGCTGCTCAAGTATTCCGCCTTCAGCTAAACCTATTGGTTTTCCTGTAAGTTGAATAGCAACAGTTACTGTCATAGGTTTGTCCATAGAAATTTCATAAAAATCTATATGAAGCAATTTATTTTTAACAGGGTCTGTTTGATAATCTTTTAAAATCACTTTACGCGGCGCAGATTCTCCTTCTATAGTCAAATCTATTATTGCATTAGATAATGACGGGTTATTAATTATTGATAACACATTACGTCCAGGTACGCTTATATTTACGTTAGGTTTACCCGGACCGTATATTACAGAGGCAATTCTGCCTTCTGTTTTTAATTTGTAAGACGCGTTTTTTTTAATTATATCGCGTTTTGTTGCAGTCAAACTCAATTGCTTCATATCACATATTCCTCCGAAAAATCCATCTTAAATTTTCAAGTTTTGAAATTTAAACAATTTATTTTATAAAATGAATTAAAAAAAGTAAAGTTAAATTTTATAATTTTTGCTAAATAATATTTTCATTGAAGCCCCGTTCTGAACACATTTTATGGCGCCTGCTATTAAAGGAGCTACTGATAACTGTACAAATTTTTTGTGTTTTTTACAATCTTCGCTTAATGGGAGCGTATTTGTTGAAACAATTTCTTTCAATGAAGAATTTATTAGATTTGTTATTGCCTTTCCTGAAAATACAGGATGTGAACACGCAGCCACAACTTCAATCGCTCCTTGTTTGAGTAATGCGTCAGAAGCTGCGCACATTGTTCCGCCGGTGTCAATCATATCGTCAAATAATATTGCAGTTTTCCCTTTTACATCGCCTATTATATTCATTATTTCTGCCTTATTAGCTTCAGGTCTGCGTTTGTCTATTATAGCCATTGATACTTTTAATTGTTTTGCAAAATTTCGTGCCCGTTCCACTCCGCCTGCATCTGGAGAAACAACTATTACTTTATGATTTTTAATTTGTTTTTCATATTTTTTTAAAAAATAATCGGCTATTATGTATTTTGCCGAAATATGGTCGAGAGGTATGTCAAAAAAACCTTGTAACTGGGCTATATGCAAATCTATTGTTATTATTCTGTCTGCGCCAGCTTCAGTAATAAGATTCGCAACTAATTTTGCGCTTATTGGAACTCTTGGTTTGTCTTTTCTATCCTGGCGAGCATAACCGAAATAAGGTATTACTGCGGTTATTGTTCCTGCTGAAGCGCGTCTGGCAGCATCTATAGCCAGTAAAAGTTCCATTAAATTGTCGTTTACCGGTCGGCAAGTAGGTTGAATTATGAAAACATTATCTCCTCGGAAACTATCCTGGAATTGAACGTACGTTTCTCCGTCTGCAAAATGTTTTATTTCATTTGGAATAGGCTTGATTTTCAACTGTCTTGCTATGGCATCTGCTAATTCTGTATGAGCTGACCCTTTAAACAAAACTATTTTAGGATTTTTTTTTACTACGCTGATACTCATTTTATTTTACCTCACAGGGTTCTAATTTTTTTTTTAGTTTGTCCACATATCCTTGTTTTATTATTGTTTCAGGCCTGCTCATTACCAAACAGTTTTCATTTACATCTTTAATAACTGTTGTTCCTGAAGTGATATAAGATGAATTTCCTATATTTACAGGAGATACTATACTGCATCCGGCTCCAATAAAAGTTTCATTTCCGATTACAGATTTATGGGAATTTAAACCATCAAATGAACAAACGGAAGAATTATTCGAATATAGGCAGTCTTTCCCTGATTCAATATATTCAATAGAACAGTTGTTTTGGATTTTTGTATTTTGTCCTAATTTTGAATTTATTATTATATTGCAATTTCCGATTTTAGAATTTTGTTTTATTTCAGAATATGAAATGCTGTTAAAGTCCCCTATTTCAGAATTTGAAAAAATTATAGACCCTTTTAAAACTGATTTTCCAATCAAAACATTGTCTTTAATCTCGCAGTTTTCTACTGTACTTCCGGTAATAATACAATTTTTTCCTATAATTGAACAATTGATTCTGGTTCCAGGATAAACTGTTGTTTCAATACCTATTTTTGTGTCAGAATCAATATAAGTATTTTCAGGGTCCAATATTATAACCCCTTTTTCTAAA
The DNA here is from genome assembly GCA_017999075.1 of Candidatus Babelota bacterium. Classification (GTDB taxonomy): domain Bacteria; phylum JAGOBX01; class JAGOBX01; order JAGOBX01; family JAGOBX01; genus JAGOBX01. The sequence continues at coordinate 13,106 of JAGOBX010000038.1, forward strand.
TAAGAATAAGCTGTGGAGCGGTATGTTTCTTTTTCAAGTTCTGCAAGCTGTATAGGATTGTTTATTCCTTCCATTTCAATATAATCTTTTATTTTAACAGCACATACTTTATGTTTTTTTTCAACCATTAAAGATATAATGTCAGTAAGATAATATTCTGATTGAGCATTTTTATTCTTTAATTGGGGAAGATATTGGAATAATAATTTTGAATTGAAACAATATATCCCTGAATTTATTTCTTTTATAAGTTTGATTTCTTTATCAGCGTCTTTCTCTTCTACTATAGATGATACAGAATTATCTTCATTTCTTAAAATACGTCCATATCCGGAAGGATTTTCTAATTCTGCGGTTAATATAACTGCGTCAGCGGATTGAGTTTCGTAATGTGAAATTATTTTTTTTAAAGTAGCGGGTTTTAGTAAAGGAACATCACCGCATAATATAAGTATTTTTCCGTCAAAATTTGAAAAATGTTCTGATGCCTGAATTACGGCATGACCCGTTCCAAGCTGCTGTTCCTGCAAGGATATTTTTATTTGGTCAGGAATTAATTGTTTTACAAGTTCGTGTTTATAACCTAATACTGCACAGCATATATCAGGATTTAATGATAAAGCGGTTTCAATACAATATTTTATTATTGGTTTTCCGCAAAGTTTATGCATTACTTTAGGCAAAGATGATTTCATCCTTTTTCCTAAACCTGCCGCTAAAATAATAATTCCAATTTTTGTCATTGCTATAAAAAAATAAACTGGTTATTTTGAAAATAAAAATATTGTCATGCAAAAAAAAAGAGCGCCGTTTCTCAATATGAATGTGAACCAAATCATCACTTCATCAGGAAACATCGCTCAATAGTTATTTTTGGATGGGATGGCAGGATTCGAACCTGCGAATACCGGGACCAAAACCCGGTGCCTTACCGCTTGGCGACATCCCAACTGATAATTTTTACTGATAATTATTGATAACAAATATAATATAAAATAATTAATGATTATCTATTATCTTTTTATATTCTGATAATACAGTGCTTTCTATCAATTCTCTTGTTTCATTATTTAACGGATG
>JAGOBX010000502.1 GCA_017999075.1 Candidatus Babelota bacterium
TCAAAACCCTGATGTTATTCTGATTGGAGAAATGAGAGATTCAGAAACTGTTGATGCTGCAATTTCAGCAGTTGAAACAGGGCATCTTGTTCTAAGCACATTACATACAGTTAATGCTTCGCATACTATAAACCGTATTCTTGAATTTTATCCTAAAGATCATCATGATCAGCTGCGCGCGCAGCTTTCTGAATATCTGGTTTCTACAATATCTCAAAGACTTGTTCCGAAAATTGATGGTACCGGCGTAGTTCCGGCAATAGAAATAATGATACAGACCCCGATGATAAAAAAACTTATTGTTGAAAACCGTATAGAAAAACTTAAATCTGTTATTCACCAGGGGAAAAATGAGGGAATGCAGACTTTTGATCAATCGCTTGTAGATTTATTTAAAATGGGAATTGTTTCTGAAGAAGATGCAATGATGCGCTGTTCCAAACCCACGAATTTTAAATTATATTGTGAAGGACATTATCCTGATATTGATGCCGGAATATTATAAAAATTATGTGATATAAAATATGGCGGACAGGTTTGTTTTAGACTAAATTTTTTATTTTTAAAGAGTGAATTTGTATGAATGAACGTAAAGAACAGGAAAAAGACTTTGATTTTGAAAAAATGTTTAATAAATTTTTAAGCTTTTTGCTTTTGTTTTGCATTGCTATAATGCTGTTAATAGGTTATTATACTAAAACAAAAGGCGATGCTTTGAATTATTTCAACAAAACACGTAATCAAAGTCAATTTATTCAGAGGTAACCAATTACCTGAAATATTATGTTGACTTTCAGAAAAATATGATACTTATAATATTTTTTTGTAAAAATTGATATAGAATTTTTCTGACTGAGTGATTTTTGCAGCACATAATATTTTCTGGTAATCAGATATAAAGTTTATGTCATTATTCAATATATTTTTTTTTTATGGATTAGCGTTTATTCTGACAGTTTTATCTGTTCCTGTATTCAGAAACTATGCTTTAAAACGCGGGATAGTAGACAATCCTGATAATAATTTAAAACGCCAAAAATCGCCTGTTCCATATCTTGGCGGGTTGTCAATATTTGTTCCTGTATTTATCTGCAGCATACTCGTTCTATTAAAATCAATACTTAATATTGACAGTGAATTGAATTTTAGTTTTAATCAGCTTGTTATAATCATTCAGATTCTTTTGTGCGCGACTATAATGATGATTCTAGGATTAATTGACGATATAAAAAATTTATCCCCATATCCGAAACTTATAGTTCAATTTCTGGTTGCAATAGTAATAACCAGGTTTGGAATAATTATTCAGATAAAATTTTTTCCTTATTGGGTGAATTATTTTCTGACAGTAATGTGGATAGTTTCTATGACCAACGCTTCAAATCTTATTGATATAATGGACGGATTATGTTCAGGAGTAATAAGCATTGCATGTTTGACATTTATTATATGCGGAGTTATAACCGGAAATTCTGTAGTTCTTATGTTCGGCAGTATATTAGGTGGCGCCACGTTAGGTTTTTTAATTTATAATTATGCTCCTGCAAAAATATATCTCGGAGATGCCGGCAGTTTGATGATTGGATTCATTATGTCTGCATTAGCAGTTTCAATGAGTTATACAGGAAATAATATTTTAGCTTTGTTATCTCCTGTAATCATACTCGGAATACCGCTATATGATACATTTTTAATTGTATATTTTAGAATAAAAGCTGGAAAATCCCCTATACGCGGAAGCAATGATCATTTTGCTTTGAGATTGAATTCTCTCGGGTTTTCAGTTAAAGAATCTGTGAATTTAATTTATCTCATTTCATTAGTAATTTCCATTTCTTCAATACTAATTATCAAATCCACATTTTATCAGGCTTTGACAATTTATACGATTTTATTTTTGTGTTCGATAATTTTCGGGCTTATGCTTAACAAAATTATACCGCCACCCGAAAAAAAACATTAATAAATATTAGTTTGAATTTTACGGACTTATTTAAAATTACAGAATTATGGATATAAAAACAAAAATTACCGAACTCAGGGACTTGATTGAATATCACAACAAAAAATATTATATTGAAGCAGAACCTGAAATAACAGATTTTGAATATGATATTTTATTGAAAGAACTTTTAGTACTTGAAACAAAATATCCTGAGTATAAAAGTCCGGATTCGCCTACTGAAAAGGTAGGCGGAGATGTTCTTGAAGAATTTGAAACAGTTTTTCACAGAGTTCCGATGAAGTCGCTTGAGAATACATATTCTGCAAATGATGTTAATGACTGGTATTCCAGAGTTATAAAAATTATAAAAACAGATTTGGAATTTGTAGTTGAACTTAAAATCGACGGTGTGGCAGTTTCTGCGGTTTATGATAATGGACAATTTATTAAAGGAGTAACTCGCGGAGATGGGGAACGTGGCGACGATATATCTTTAAATATAAAAACAATAAAGTCTTTGCCGCTGAAAATTTTGAACGGACCATTGTCAGCATGTCAGTTTGATATACGCGGCGAAGTTTATATGAAAAAAAATATTTTTGAAAAAATCAATTCAGCCCGTAAAAAAGAAGGATTAGAACCGTTTGCTAATCCGAGAAACGCTTCGGCAGGTTCATTAAAACAGCTTGATCCTAAAATATGCGCTGATAGAAAACTGGATATATTCGTACATTCGGCAGGATATATTGAAAAAGAATTATATTCGACTCATTTTGATTTTTTGAACGGATTAAAAAAAAATGGATTTCCAGTAAACCCTCATATTAGAAAATTCGGAAATATATCTGAAGTCATAGATTACTGTAAATACTGGGAAACTCATAGAACAGATATAGAATATGAAATTGATGGAATGGTAATAAAAATCAACAATTTTGAGCAGCAGAAAAAATTAGGAGCAACTTCAAAATTTCCGAGATGGGCGATAGCATATAAATTTGAACCAGAACAAGCAATATCAAAAATTATTTCTGTTGAAATGTCGGTAGGAAGGACAGGAACAATTACGCCAATAGCCAATTTTGAACCTGCGGTTCATCTTGCCGGTACAATGG
>JAGOBX010000503.1 GCA_017999075.1 Candidatus Babelota bacterium
ATCTCGTCTTTAGTTATTTTCAACAATTTTATTTCATTAAGAGCTAATTCCGCCAAATCTTTTTCATCTGATAATTTTGAAAGTTCTATATCGTCTTCAATTTCTTTTAAAACGCGTTTATATTCTTTCCCCGCATTTACCATAGGTTCCAAATCAGACAATTCTTTTGAATACTGCTGATATATTTTCATATTTGTCATTATATCAGGCTGTGATAACTTTTCAGTCAAATCATTATATTTATTTTGTATTTCGCTAAGCTTATCTGTCAATTCCATTATTTCACTTCGTTTTTTAAAATTTCAAGTAATCTAAGTGTCGAATTCAGAGCAACTTCAATTTGGCGGGAATCAGGTTCTCTGGTCGTAATATATTGAAGTAAAAGACCGGGGAAAACAAGCATTTTCAAAAATTTATTATCAGGAAACTTATTGAATAACCTTATTATTTCATAAGCGGTTCCCGCTATAAAAGGAATTAAAATTATTCTTAATGCTATTTTCATAATAGTTGGGTAATCGTTCGGTATCATTACAAAAAAAAATATAGATATGAAGAGTACAAGAAATAAAAAATTGGTGCCGCATCTCAGATGTAATGTAGGATATTTTTTTATATTTTCAAAATTAAGTACTTCGTCCTTTTCATAAGCATTTACAACTTTATGTTCAGCTCCATGATATTCAAAAACACGCCTTATATCCTTAAAAAAAGATATGCCGAATATATATACCGCAAGAAATATTATTTTAATTATACCATCAACAATATTAAACCCAAACGGATTTTCAATTTTCATCCACATGGTCAAATAATAAGGCAATACAACAAAAACTCCTATTGCCACGGCAAAAGCTATAACCATAGACAGTAATAATTCTTTACTGCTTATTTTTTCATTTTCTGCAGAAGCTGCATTTGCTGAATAATTAAGGGTTTCAATTCCAATCTTAAGAGTTTCAAACAATATATACAAACCGCGGATAAACATTATTTTTTTTATATATTTTACAAAACAGGAGTTAACAATTTTCTTCTCCTGAGATTCTATCATGCCATCAGGTTTTCTGACTGAAACAACATAATAATCTCCCCCCCGTATCATAACTCCTTCTATTACAGCTTGCCCGCCTATTAAATGCTTCATTGTTTTAGTATGGTGTATTATATTTTATTTTATATTACAACTATTTTATTCCGGTATTTAAAAAAATATTTATAAAAATTATAAAAAAAAGAACTGTATAAAAAAAAAACGCCTTGCAATAAATAATCCTTTAAATAAAAATTTATCACAGGCGTTTTAAAAAATCTAATTTGCTTTAACTTTTTTTTCGTATTTTTTCTTGAATTTTTCTATTCTTCCCGCTGAATCCATTATTTTCTCTTTACCTGAAAAAAACGGATGACAACTTGAACAAATTACTATATTCTGATTTTTGGTTGTAGAATAAGTTTTTATTTTGTTGCCGCAAGAACATACAAATTCAATTTCCTTATACTCAGGATGAATTTTCTCTTTCATTTTGAATCCCACCTCAAACAAAACTTTATATAAATAATAAGTCGTTAATAATTATATTTATATAAATATAAAAAATCAAGTCATATTTACTTTTATTTAAAAACAAGCATTGTGGATGTTTGATTTATATGCCCGATAAATTCTTCACCATAGGTGCTGAATCCTAAAGTTGGTATATCTGCAAATATTTTTCCGTATTCATCAGACAATCCCTTTTGATCCAGTTCAAGTGTCCTTAAAATACAATGAAAATTTATTATTCCTGATATTGTTCCTAATTCTTTCTTTTTCTCTGCAACAGCTTTCTTTGTATCGTTTATTATATCCGTCGATTTCAATAATGATAACTCCATTCCTTCTTTTATGTTACAATAAAAACACATACTTTTATTTTTAATTTGCTGCGGACTTCTCACATATGGCATTCCATCAACCATTAAACCCACAGGATTCGACATAAAATAATTTGCAGATTCTTCAACTTTTATTCCTAAAGCTCCAGCATATTCTTCGGCAGCTGATTTCCCATTAAATTCAAATACTTGGCGCGCTCCTTCGTCAACTTTTGTAGCTGTAAGTTTTTTATCCAAAACAGAAAAACTCTGAGTTTTAATAAAATCAAATTGAGTGGAGGGCTTTAACAAAGCAAGAACAGCAGCATTTGTATAATATTTTCCATTAGCAAATATATTGGTTTGCTTAAAAGCGAGATCATCGCCCGCAGAGCCTCCTATAAAAAATATATTTGTTAAATTCCCTATGTTGTCCATTAATTTTTCTTCAGATAAACTCAATCCGTCAATCAATATAATTCCAACATACTTTTTATAATCTAAATCAGACATTCTGGTATTGAAATGTTTTTCAAACGATGAAAAAGCTTTTTTCAAATTAACGGCAGAATCATTTTTTAGATTTTCTACAACTTCCACTTTAACATCTTCTATCGCATCTGAACCGAATGCCATTGCAACTATTGATTTTTTCAGCATTTTACCAGTTACTATTTCTCCTGCTGTAGTATTTCCGAAAACAGTTGCTCCGGAAAAAGCTTCCTGCATTGCAGCGCTCAGTTCCGAGGGCTGATATTTTGCAGAAGCAAAATAAATAACCATTTTAGGTTTTACATCCTGCAATTGATTTTTTAATTCTGTTACAGAATCTTTTATATTATCTTTAATTGAATATGCTGTCTTAATGCTCATAAAAAAATGCCTCCGTTTATATATTTTAAATCGAAACCTGAAATTCCAACGCGATTTGTTTCAACTTTTGAATTATTGCAGGATCATCAGAACTTGACTCATTAAATTTTGCGGGGTCAATTCCCTTTAATACCAATTTAGTTCTAACAAGCTGGCTTAACACATTGTCCCCTTTTGATTTTTGAAATATTATTGAATCAACAATTTTTTTAATTTGGCCGCTCATAAAATAAAATCCTCCCGTCGCAAATCTTTATCAAAAAATTATTTATAATGATTTTTATTTATTCTGTTTTTCAATCAATAAATACATATC
>JAGOBX010000504.1 GCA_017999075.1 Candidatus Babelota bacterium
ATGAAGATTTAACTTCTCAGAATGTCGAATCATTCCATTTAAACTGGAAACCGCCTGCAGGCGGAGATCCTGAAATTATAAATTTGCTTGATAATATTTTGTCAAACAAAAAACTCGTTGAAAAAATAAAAAAAGCAAATGATGAAGCTGTAGAAAAAATAATGAGTTCCCAACTTTTTTTAATTGACGTAAAACCGGCAAAAGATGTGATTCCTGATTTTAAAGGAAAAATGATTCTTCATTCAGGCCCTCCGATAACATGGGAAAGAATGTGCGGCCCTACTAAAGGAGCTATTATGGGGGCTTGTGTATATGAAGGGTGGGCTCAAACAGTTGAAGAAGCGGAAAAAATGTGCGCTTCAGGAAAAATAAAATTCGATCCCTGCCATCATCATAATACAGTCGGTCCTATGGCCGGAATAGTTTCTCCTTCCATGTGGGTGTGGTGCATAAAAAACACGGTTCATAAAAACACTGCATATTGCACATTAAATGAAGGGCTTGGAAAGGTGCTGAGATTCGGAGCATACGGCGAAGATGTTATAAAACGTTTAAAATGGATGGAAACAGTGTTGGCTCCGCTACTTGAAAAAGCGGTAAAAATATCAGTTGAAAAAAATGGCGGTATAAATATAAAAAGTTTAATGAGTCAGGTACTTATGATGGGAGACGAATGCCATAACAGAAATGTAGCAGGAACCTCCCTGTTTATAAAAGAAATAATACCATATCTTCTTCAGACAGACGCTGATAAAGAAATTATAAAAGATGCTATTGATTTTATGTCAGGAAACGTTCATTTTTTTCTTAATCTGACTATGCCTGCTCAAAAGGCAGCTGCAGATACTATAAAAGGAATTAAGTACTGTTCTATAGTTTATGGAATGGCACGAAACGGAACAGATACCGGTATCAGAATATCCGGATTGGGAGAAGAATGGTTTACAGCTCAATCAGGAATGCCTAAAGGTTTGTATTTTGCAGGGTATTCTGAAGACGACGCTAATCCTGATCTCGGCGACAGTACTATAACAGAAACTGCAGGAGTCGGAGCAAACGCTATGGCATCGGCTCCGGCAATAGTAAAATTTGTAGGAGGAGTCCCCGCAGATGCTTTACTTGCCACTAAAGAAATGTTTCTAATAACTCATGCAAAACACAGAGATTTTCAAATTCCACAGCTTAATTTTGAAGGTACCCCAGTAGGATTTGACATTTTAAAAATTATGGAAACAGGAATTTTACCTTTTATAAATACAGGCATTGCACATAAAAAAGCAGGAATAGGTCAAATAGGAGCAGGAATATTAAGAGCTCCGATGTCGTGTTTTAAACAGGCTTTTAAAAAATTTGCTGAAACATACTTAAAATGATTAGAAGTCAATTCGGTGAAAAAAAAATATTTATTTGCGGTTTTATGGGATGCGGAAAAACCACAGTAGGAAAATTATTGAGCAAAAAAATGAATTTTAGTTTTAAAGATACTGATTCATTAATTGAACAATCCGAAAAAATGACTGTATCAGAAATTTTTTCAATTAAAGGCGAAAAATATTTCAGAAGTCTTGAAACTGAAATTTTATATGAAATTTCATCTTCTTCTGAAACTTCAGAAGTAATATCTACAGGCGGAGGTATAGTATTATCTTCTGAAAATTTTGAACTGATGAAAAAATGCGGCATAACAATTTATTTATCTTCTTCTCCTGAAACAATACTGTCAAGAATAAATGTTAAAACAAGACCTCTTCTCAAAAATCTTACAGAAAACCAACTTAAAGAAAAAATAAATTCTATGCTAAAAGAACGCTCGATGAAATATAATTTATGCGACAAAATTGTTGAAACTGATGGATTAACAGCAGAACAAGTTTCTGAAAGAATTTTTAATATGATATTTTTTTAATTCACGAGGTTTATTTCAATGAATAAAAAAATGATACATCTGGTATTATGTTTCATTATTTTAACAAGCGTATTTTCAGGATGCAGCGTAAATCCTGTCACCGGGAAAAAAGAGCTTTCACTAATGTCCGAATCAATGGAAAACAGCGTAGGCTCGGAATATTATCCTGTTTATACTCAAATCAGCAATGGAGAATATCCTGATAAAAATTTACAAAATTATATTTCTTCTGTAGGATTAAAAATGGCAAAACTTTCTCACAGGCCAAACTTGAATTATGAGTTTAACGTTGTAAACAGTTCTGTTCCAAATGCGTATGCTATCCCGGGAGGAAAAATAAGCATAACCAGAGGATTACTTGTAAAAATGAGTAATGAAGATCAGCTTGCAGCTGTTCTTGCTCATGAACTTGGGCACGTCAATGCAAGACATACTGCATCACAATATACGAAATCAATTCTAACTCAAGCGCTAATGATTGGCGCATATTATTATATGTCAAAAAAAAATGTTAAACATAGCGAACTTTACCTTGCCGCAGGATCAATGGGAATGCAGCTAATGCTTTTAAAATACAGCCGTGATCATGAAAGACAAGCAGACGATCTGGGTCTTCAATATATGGTTGGAGCAGGATACAATCCTGTAGGATTTGTAGACATTATGAAAATAATAAATTCATTACACGACAGAGAACCTTCAAAATGGGAAGTTTTATTATCAACCCATCCGTTGACAACAGAACGTATAAATGACGCCCAATCTAAAGTGAATTCAATTTATACTCAATATGTTTCAAGGCAAATCAATACATATAATTTCAATTCTTCTGTTTCAATTTTGAAAAACACCCAGACTGCTTATGAATCATTTGATAAAGGCGTAGCTCTTATCGAACAGAAAAAATTTGATGAAGCAGAAAAATATTTTTCTGAAGCAATTAAATTATACAACAAAGATTCATTGTTTTACTCGAATTATGCAAATTTAAAATTAGAAAAAAAAGAATATAGTTCGGCAAGACAATATTCTATTCAGGCATTATCCATGAATAAAGATTTATTTATGAATCATTTTGTAAAAGGAATAGCTGATACAGAACTTAGAAATTATAATGCAGTCATAAATGATTTAAA
>JAGOBX010000505.1 GCA_017999075.1 Candidatus Babelota bacterium
TTACTCCTTCAAATAATTTTTATACCGGCATTATTAAAAAATGCAGGGATATGGCAGGACAAATTTTTAATTTTTAATTTTTTTTTTTTTTGTTGACATAATTTACAAATTATATTATTTTTTGGAGGTGGTTGGAAAAATAAAAAATCGGATTTCATAAATGTTTTTTGTTTAAACTGATTTACACTAAAATTGATAAAACATTTCTGTTCGATAAAATTAATAAAAACTACATTTTTAAGGAAGGTAAAATTATATGGCTGACAGAAATATTTTTAATATTGATAAAGAAAATATGCTTAATTTTAAAGAATCTGATAATCATAATGTAACAAATATTAAAGTAATCGGAGTAGGCGGCGGCGGCGGCAATGCAGTTCATAGAATGCTGATGCGTCAGGTCAAAGGTATTGATTTTATAGTAGCCAATACTGATTTACAGGTTTTAAAACTTATTCCTGCAGATAAAATTCAACGTATACAGATAGGGTCAAAATTAACTAAAGGTCTTGGAGCCGGAGCTAATCCTGAAATAGGAAGGCGCGCAGCTCTTGAAGATAAAGATCAAGTGCAGGCCGTGTTAAACGGAGCTGATATGGTTTTTGTAACAGCAGGTATGGGTGGCGGCACAGGCACAGGCGCTGCTCCAGTCATAGCTTCTATTTCAAAAGAAATGAATATATTGACTGTAGGAGTAGTAACGAAACCTTTTGTTTTTGAAGGTTCGAAAAGAATGCGGCAGGCTGAAGAAGGAATAGAAGAACTTCGTGAAAATGTAGATTCTTTAATTATAATTCCAAATCAAAATTTATTAAAAATAATTGATAAAGATACTCCGTTAATGGAAGCTTTCAGCACAGCAGACGAAGTTTTGCGGCAGGGAGTTCAGGGAATATCTGATTTGATAGTTTCTCCAGGTCTTGTAAATGTTGATTTTGCAGATGTTAAATCAATAATGAAAGGGCAAGGCGAAGCTATAATGGGGATAGGTTATGGTCAGGGAGATACCAGGGCATTAGATGCTGCTCGTCAGGCTATTCAGAGTCCTTTGCTTGATACGACAATTTCCGGAGCTCGCGGAATACTTGTAAATATTACAGGAAGTTCCGATATTAAACTTCACGAAATTAACAGCGCCATATCAATTATTCAGCAGGAAGCGGCTGAAGATGTAAATATAATTTTTGGAACAAGTATCGATGAAACTATGAAAGAAATGATTAAAATTTCTGTCATTGCCACAGGTTTTGACTGGAAACCCCTTCAGCAGCATAAAGATGTTAGGCAGATGTCAGCAATTCCAGCATCTCAAAATTCAAACAATAACAGAACTGAAATAAATTCAAGAACAACAGGATTGTTCGGCGGATCGCAGGTCAATGTAAATATAAGGACAGAAGATCAACGGTTAAAACCTGCTTATTCGGTAGCAAAATAAATAAATAAAAAAAACAAAAAAAATTAAAATTTATCCCGAAAAATACAGTAAATAAGTGTTTTTCGGGATAGAATTTTTTACACAGGAAAATTAGTAATGCTTCAATTATCGAAAAGAGTTATAAATATGCCTGCATCTGCTATCAGAAAGCTTCATGATTATTCTGTAGCAGCAAAAAAAAAAGGCATAAAAGTGTATCATATAAATATTGGTCAGCCTGACATAAAAACTCCTCCTGAACTTATTCGAGCAGTTAAAAATTGTTCTGCAGATATTATACCATATACTCCTTCGCAAGGTTTGGCAAGTTATGTTACAAAACTTTCAGCTTATTATAAAAATCATAATGTTGATATTTCTGAAGATGAAATAATCATTACTGTCGGCGGAAGTGAAGCTATTTTATTTGCTTTGATGGCAGTAGCAGATCCTGGCGATGATATAATTATTCCTGAGCCATTCTATACAAATTACAATGGTTTTGCTTTTATGGCAGGCGTTAATATAATTCCTGTAACCACTTATTTGAATGAAGGGTTTAAACTTCCTGACATTAAAACATTTGAAAAAATTTTAACTCCTAAAACAAAAGCTGTTTTATTCAGTAATCCATGTAATCCTACAGGAACTGTTTACACAAAAAAACAAATAATTGATTTGTGCAATTTCTGCAAAAAAAATAATCTATACATTATTTCTGACGAAGCTTATTGTGAAATTACTCAACATGATAAAATAATAAGTTTGCTGAATTTTAAAAACCTTGAACTGGATTATGACATATCCGAAAATATAATTGTTGTTGACAGTATATCCAAACGTTTCAGCGCATGCGGAGCGCGTGTTGGAACAATAGTTTCAAAACATAAACTTATAATAAAAGAAATTTTAAAATTTGCGCAAGCCAGGTTAAGCGCTTCTTATTACGGTCAGGTGATGGGGGAAGCAGCGTTAAGTTTGCCTGATAGTTATTTAATTGATTTGGCTGCCGAATATGAAAAAAGGATTAATTTTTGTTGTGAAGAATTAAATAATAACAGTTTAATAAAATATCATCATTCTGAAGGTGCATTTTATATAATTGTCAGTCTTCCTGTAGAAGATTCCGACGATTTTGCAAAATTTTTATTATCCGATTTTTATTCAATTAATCCTGCAACAAACGAAAAAGAAACTATTATGGTAGCTCCTGCAAAAGGATTTTATAAAACACCGGGATTAGGATATAATGAAATAAGAATAGCCTGTGTATTAGAATCAAATTTGATGAAAAGAGCTTCCCAGATATTAAAAGAAGGATTAACAGCATATTTGAATATTAAACGTTAATAGTTTTCCGGATAAATTAGTCCGGGTTTATTTTTTATGAAAAGGAGGTGAAATCAAATGACTAAAAGTATGAATGAATTAATAGCAGAACGCGCTTATTACTATTTTCTTAAACGCGGCGGAGTTCACGGATACCATCATCAGGATTGGAGCCGTGCAGAAGCTGAGATAAAAGCTGAACTTGAAAAATCTTCGATTTCTCAGGTTGCTGCAAAACAAGAAGCTGAAGTTGAAAAAAAAGTTGAACAAGAAAAAACAGTTCAGAAATCAACTG
>JAGOBX010000506.1 GCA_017999075.1 Candidatus Babelota bacterium
TCAATAAACTGAATTATTTTTTCAAGCAATTCCTTGCTTTTTTTATGAAATCCGAACCTGAACAAAAGTTTGGATATTTCATACGCTATATACGGATAAAGATCAACGGCAATTTTATTTTTTTGAAGTTCCTGCGAATAATTCAAAGCGTATTTCAGCATAAACAAAGCTCTGTGATATTTGCAGTTATGAATGCTTTCTAAAGATTCATTGTATAAATGTTTTAACCTGGAACTCAAAATAGGAAATAATATTTTTTCATAATCAGAACTGTCAATAATTTTCCGAAGGCTGTCAATAATTTTATTTTTAAAATAATAATCAAAAATACTGTTATCATTATGCTGGTTATTAAACAAATTTATAAGGTTTACAATTCCTTTATTTTTTTGGTCAAGATGAGCAAGCATCAAGGAATTTAAATATTCTATAAGTTCAGATGATACTTTTTTTTCTATGGAATACGATACACATATTGATAAACATTCTGAAGCTTTAGATTTGTTGTCAACGTGAAGATACAGTTCTCCTACTTTAGTATATATCGCCATAAAAATATCATGATCAAAATACTGTTGGCTTTTAAATTTCACAATTTTTTCTTTATAATACCTTAATCCCTTCTGTACATCCAGAACTAATACATAATAATCTCCTATTATACGAAGTATAAAACAATACAAAGTTTTTAATTCAGGAGTCAAATGCTGCAGCTGAACCGTGTTTTCAAAATAATCGCATATTTTGAACAAAGTTTCCAGAACAGAATTATCTTTATTCTGAAAATAAAAATCACTGAACTCATCTAACAGATTCGATAATTCTTTGTTTCCTTTTATTTTTTCGTAAAACATATAAAATTATATTATTTTCTCATAAAAATTTAACAATTTGTCTTTCTGAATTTCCCACTTTATTAATTCATATTTTTGTTTGGCAAAATTTACTTTAGCATAAAATTTATCCTGATTATTAATGAACTCAATAATTTTTTCCGACAATTCATTTATATTTTCAGGCTCAAAAAAAGTCAATTCTTTGTCAGAAAAATATACGGTTATTCCCTCTGTTCTACTGGTTATTACAGGTTTTTCCATAACTATATATTCAAGAAGTTTGGTGGGGAGAATTGTATTCATAAAAACACCCTGTCTATTTGGAACTATGCATAAATCAGATTCAGCAATTTTTTCAGGCAAATAATCAATAAGTAAAAACCCTTTAAAAAATACTCTATTTTTGAGTTTTTTATCAATAACTATTTTTTGCAATTCATCATAATAATTCCCCTCTCCGTAAATTGTAAGTTCGCAATCATATCCTTTACTGATAACTTCTTTAACAGCTAAAATCAATACATCCAATCCATAACGTTTAACTAAAGTTCCATGGTGAAACAACTTTAATTTTTTTTTAGATTCATACATTATTTTTATCCGGGGATAAAAATATTTTTCATCAGCTGTATTAAGAACCGTTTCTATTTTTTGATGACCGGATATTTTCAAAAAATAATTTTTATAAACATCTACGGCAGTTATAATTCCTGTAGCATATTTAGCTGAAATTTTTTCAACAAATTTCAGCAAGTGTATCATTCTGCTTTCTGTATCGCAATTAAAACGGGTTGAATATAGTAACGGAATTCTGTCGTGTATATCCAGAATAATTTTTTCACCTAATATTTTTTGTATAATTCCAACAAAAACTAAAAAATCAGGAGGATTACTTATATGAACATACGTATAATATTTTTTTAAATATAATATGTTTAAAGTGACTAATGAAAATAAAAAAAACATTAAATATTCCGTCAAATAAACTATTAACGGACTTCCTCTCCTGCGTTTTACAGGCATTCGGAATATAGTAATGTTATTCCATTTTTCAAAATATTTTTCCCTGTCTTTTTTTAAACATATAACATCTACCTCAAACCCTTTTTCATAAAGAGCTTCGGCTTCTCTCCTGACCCGAAAGTCTTTAGGATAATATTCGTTAACAATCATGCAAACTTTTTTGTTATTCAATATATAATATATCCCTTTTATAAAATATTATATAATTCACTTTAAATTTTTCGTTATCTGCATTAAATTACCATACATAACCGGTAATTTTTTTCGAAGAATCTTTTTTCAAATCATATTCAATAATTTTATCATACAAATTACCTGCATCTATTTTTCTGACTACAGGTTCAAAAGGAGAAGACTTGTCAAAACTTATCACTACCCCAAGTTCTGAATCATTTAAAAAAACAGTTGTTCCTACAGGATACGGTGGAATTGCAGTTATAAATATATCTGACAAATTTTTACTGAAATGCGGTCCTTTAATTAAACCATATATTAATTCCGGACTTAACATATTCTTATAACGCGAAGAATATTTAAGTTCAGTGAATGTGTTTACAATCCCTATAATTTGCGCCAGAAAACTAATTTCCTGATCTTTTAATTTGCGCGGATATCCGCTTCCATCAATCCGTTCATGACTCATATAAGCAAGACTTGCTGTAACAACATCAAAACCTATTAAACTCCGCAATATATCAAAAGAATAATACGGATGTTTCATTATTTCGTTATACTCCGATTCTGTGCAGTAATAATTCCGGTTCAAAAAAACCTCCGGCATCTTATAAAAACCTATGTCAGCCATTATTACAGCTCCCAAAAGTTTTTCGATATCAATTTTATTCAGTTTCAAAGCTTTTGCCATATATGCAGAATAAATTAAATTCATTATTATTTTATTTATATGAAACGGAAACATAAACCTGTATTCAATAAAATTTACAAGAGAATTATCGTCAAAATAAAAAGCTATATCTATCAATGACGATACTATTTTATAAAGTTCCGAGTTAATCAAATCCGATAATTTATAAAGCTGCGCTCTGTTATTGTCGTCTGTTATTACAGGAATAACCTGTTTTATTAATTCGTGAAGATTGTTTATAGAATTCAATAATAAAATTATCTGATTATCCGGAAACAACTCATCTTTATAAAGCAAATCAGGAAAAATAT
>JAGOBX010000507.1 GCA_017999075.1 Candidatus Babelota bacterium
GTATAATTTTCAATAATGTTCTTATCTTCCAGAACTTTAGATATAAAGTCAAGGTTTATATCTTTAACCTCAATATCTGTAATTTCTTTTTTTATAAGATATCCGTATAACAGCGGAATACTTAAATAAGGACTTGATATATTTGATAATGTAAATGGCGAAAAAACTAATGTTGTTTTCATATGATTTTTTTATAATCAATTATATATTTAAAAGCTTTTTTTAAATTCCCTTGTTTAATATATAATTTTACTATACGGTAATATAAATTTTTTATAGAGTTAATAATATTTTTATTTCCTTTAACTCTATCATTAAATAACGCATAATTTTTTTTCATTGAATCAATTCTATGAATAAGGCATGTTTCTCTGTCCAATGACACATTCGTATCATGCAGCCGATAATACGCCAGCGTATCTTCCAAATATCCTATTTTATAATGCGCGGAAATACGTATCCACATATCAGAATCACAAGCATAGTTAATAGCCTGATCAAAAAATCCGATTTTATCAAAACACTCGCGTCTTAGAAGAACAGTTATTATATGAATTTTATTTTCTACAAACTGTTTTAAAAAAATATCTCCTGAACCATTATTCGATTTTGACGAAGACCAGCCGCGCCATTTATTTATATTCCGCGGCGCTATTATAAAATCATAGTTTGAATAAACCATTCCGAATTCCCTATTTCCTTCTAAAAAACACACAGTTTTTTCAAGTTTTTCCGCAGCATAAAGATCATCATGATCAAGAAATGCTATATATTTTCCAGAAGCATTTTCCAATCCTGTATTTCTTGCTCCGGCTTCACCCATATTTTTCTGTCTAATCAGCTTATGCGGAGCATTTAACAATTTTTCAGCAATCTGAATAGTTTTATCAGTAGAACCATCGTCAACGACTATCAATTCAAAATCTTTGAATGTCTGATTCAAAACACTTAAAATCGTTTCTTTTATATAACACTCAGCATTATAAGTTCCTATTATCACTGACACTAACGGCATTTTTAGATCCTGTAATTTTATAATTTAAACTCTTTTTTTACTATGTATCTCAAAAAAATTCTGCTAATTATTTATACATTTTTTTATTGTATCAATTATATATTCCTGCTCATTATTTTTTAATGAAGGCCCTATAGGCAATGACAAAGTATTTTCTGATATGTAATCTGAAAATGGATAATCAGACTTTTTCAAATCATATTTTTGTTTATAAAACTTATGATTATGCAATGAAATGAAATGTATTCCTGTTCCGATTCCTTTTTCCGTAAGCGCTTTCTGAAAATCATCTCGGCTATATCCGCAATTTTTTTTATCTATCAATATTGTAAACAAATGCAGACTATGCCTTGAATTTCTATTTTCAGGCAATTTCGGCATTATCAATCCTGTATTTTTTAATTCAGAACAATAAGTTTTCCATTGGTTCAACCGTATTTTATAATATTTTTCTATTTGTTCAAACTGATGCAACCCTAAAGCAGCCTGCAAATCTATCATATTGAATTTCATACCTGCAATCACAACTTCATAACATTTATTTTTTTTTGACGACTGTCTTTTCCATGCGTCTGCACTCAAACCCTGAGTCGAATACAATCTGGCAAAATCAGCAAGTTTTTTATTTTTTGTCAGAAGCATTCCGCCATCTCCTGTCGTAATATTTTTAGTGGCATAAAAACTGAAACTTGCCGCATCTCCCCACAGCCCTAAATGTTTTCCATTATAAATTCCTTCTATACTATGTGCAGCATCTTCTATTACCGCGATTTTATATTTACGCGCTATCCGGCAAATCTCATCCATTTTACAAGGATATCCGCAATAATGCACAGGTATAACAGCTTTTGTTTTCGATGTAATTTTTTTTTCGATTTCTTCAGGAATAATAGTTCCGTTATTTTTAAACACATCAGCAAATACAGTCTTTGCTCCAATATTTTCAACGACATTAGCTGTGGCTGCAAATGTCATTGCAGGAACAATAACTTCATCTCCACTACCGATTCCCATTCCTTTCAATGCAATAAAAAGCCCTGCTGTACAAGAATTTAGCCCTACTGTATTACTTTCAGAAATACCAATATAATTAGCAAAACTACGTTCAAATTGCGCAGTTTTAGGTCCTTTGCCCAACCAGCCTGAATTTAATGAATCAACAATTTCATCAATATCATTCTCAACAATATATGGTAATCCAAATATCACTTTCATAAATTAATTCATACAACTCCCGGTAATAGACTGAATAAATAAAATCCCCCATCCTTTTTAAAATCAACATAACAAGATTTTAATTTTTCAATAAGCTCTGTATTCTCTTTTAAATCTCTTATAATAATCTTCAGTTTATATTTTTTTAATATTTTAACTGCTGATTGAATTTTTTCATAATCTGCTAACCCTGAAATATAATTTTTTTTTATTATAAAAGCGCAATAATACGAAGGAAGATTTTCATTTGTCAGTAAAACTTCATCTTCTACTAATGATTCTGAGGCAAATGACGAAAGCGTATAATAAGAATTATACCCGTGTACTCTCTTAAATTTATTGTAATAAACAAAACAAGAAGATAAAACAAATATCATTACAAAAAAAATAACAATTTTATTATTTTTTACCAGATATAATAATTGAATACCTGCAAATGAAAATAATACTGCATAATGAATTGTCCAATACTCATGATAAAAAGCAGTTTTATATGTTCCAATATGATACATTAATGAAAAAAACGTAATTATAAGAATAAATTGAGTTTTATTTGAATTCATTATCCGGCGAAACCCGTATTTTATAAAAAGCAGTATTGAAAATATAATTAACAATATTGGATAAATTCCGAAAAGCGTAAGCGAACGGAAAATTTCATGAATAACATATTCGTTCAACGGAATTGTTCCGATACTTAATGCTCCTCTATTTTTAAACTTATTTAATAATTCAATAAAACTTATATCATTCAAATAAAATACTGAAATATAATAAATAAAAAAACTGAAAAAAATAAAAC
>JAGOBX010000508.1 GCA_017999075.1 Candidatus Babelota bacterium
TGTTGTTTTGCATATTTTTATTTGAATTTAAAATTATATATTAATGATATTGCAGAAAGAAAAATTATTATCAATAAAGGTATTATTCAGTAAGATAAAGTTGCTGATTTCCATAAAATTTGTTTTGACCCGTTTTTTTTTTGAGTATAAAGAAAAATATGAGTCATATTCGGTTTTACTGAAGTGATTGTATCATTTTTATAATAAACTGTTTTTGTATAATCATAAACTATATCTGCACGTATGGAAAAATTATTTAGAGCAGTTTTTGAAAGTTCAACGCTGCGTATTTCATATTCTTCATTTATGCTTGATTTCAGATCATCCTGTTTATAAGGGCTTTTTTTATAGCTTGGAAAAGTTTTATTGAAATGATCCGAACATGAATTTATAAACTGATTATATTCAATTCCGTATTTTTGTTTTAATAAATCATCATCCTGAACACTTAACTGGATTTCAGGTGAAATAGAATATTTGTACAATACTGTTCCTGCAGTCAATAATAATATTAAGAATATCAAGATTGAAAATAATTTATATTTTTTTTTCATAGTCATATTTTATTTTATTGCAATATCATAAACAATTTTTTTATTTTTAATTATATAATCCATTCCTGAAATCCAGGTAGTTATAAAGACTATAAGCATAAGACTTATCGGCACCCAATCGTTTATATCTTTCATTAAATTAGGAACATCTTTATATTTCGACCCATAATAAAAATTGACTATGCATATAAGTAAAATAGTTATAATCGCTACAAATTGGGATGTGGTCTTCCATTTTCCCAGTTTTGAGGTTTTAACTTCGCTTTTATAATAAAGCCCTAACGTACGAAGCGCTGATATGGTGAATTCTCTGATTATAATCATGCTTACAAGCCAGGCAGGAATATCAAAAAAATCTTTTTCACCAACAAAAAAAACATAAGCTGTAACTGTAATCACTTTATCTGCAAGTGGATCCACTACTCTTCCGTAGTCACTTTCCTGTTTATGCATTCTCGCCAGTTTTCCGTCATATAAATCTGTCAAAGCAGCTACAATAAAAACAATAAGCGCAAGTATGCGGCAGGTTAAATTATTGAATACCATTAAAGCAATAAACAAAAAAGAAACAAGAAACCTCATTATAGTTAGTTTGTTTGCTATATTATGTTTAAAATTCATTGTAATAATTCTCCAGTCAAATCATAATCGCTGCCGCTTGTTATTCTTATATTTAAAAAATTATTAATGTCAATATTATTTTTTGTTTTAAACAAAATATAGCCGTCAATTTCAGGAGCATTATGAGAATCCCTGCTTAAATAAAATTTAGTTTTCGGATCATATCCGTCAACCAGAACCTTAAGAGTCTTCCCGATAAATTTTTTATTTTGTTCATAACTTATTTTTTTTTGAATATTCATAAGTTTATTGAAACGGGTGTTTATTGTTTTTTCCGGAATTTTATTTTTCAGAGTGTAAGAATACGTTTCGGATTCATCAGAATATTTGAAAATACCGAGTTTATCAAATTTTAATTTTATTATTGATTCTGACATTTCTTCAAATATTTTTTCTGTTTCTCCCGGATATCCGGTTATAACAGATGTTCTTATTGAAATATCGGGATTATATTTTTTTATAAATCCGATTTTTTCGAAAATTTCTTTTTTAGTGGTGTTCCTTCTCATTTTTTTTAATATTGAATTTTCAGTATGCTGAATAGGCATATCAATATAATTGCAGATTTTTTCTGTATCGCTGATAATTTTTATTAAAGGTTTTGTTACCGTATCAGGAGATAAATACATTATTCTGATAATGAAATCATAATTTAATTTATTCAATTCTTTCAGCAATCCTGCAATCCCGTATTTTAAATTAATGTCTTTGCCGTATTTTCCAGTATCCTGAGAAACAAGAATTAGTTCTTTAATTCCGTTATTTAATAGCAATTCAGCTTCATCAATTATATTTTTTTGTGGTCTGCTTGTATATTTTCCTTTAATAAATGGGATAACGCAAAACCCGCATTTTCTTGAACAGCCGTCAGCTATCCTTATGTAAGAATAAATTGAACTGCTGTGATTTGTTCTGTATAATGCAGGAGGATCAGACTTGACTTTAGTTCCGGAAATTTTTTCGGATAATTTTTTACAATAATCATTTAATTCATTTGTTTTTAAAATCAGTATTTTGTTTCCGAATTTGTCGATCAGAGCTTGTTTGCTGCGCACGGCATAACAGCCAGTCACTATTATAAACCTGTTTTTTGAGGTTGAATCAATATAAAATTGTATGGTTTCATCTGATTGTTTAACAGCTGATTTTATAAAACCGCATGTGTTTATAAGTATAACTCCGGCTTTTTTATAATCTAATGTTTCTTTAAAAATATAAGAATATGATTCGAAAACTGATCTTATGGAATCAGATTCAACATCGTTTTTCGGACATCCTAAAGTGGATATGAAATAATAAATTGTTTTATTCATTTTTAATTATATTTTTTTATAAATTGATTTATTCCGATTTCGTCAAGAACGTATGATTCGGCAATTTCGCCGTCTTTTAAAAATTGTTTATATTTTTTTTCTTTTAATTTTTCCAGAATTTTAACTTTTTGCACTGCTTTAATCAGCTGATTTTTTTTTGATGTGGCTTCTTCGTTTAACTGTATAATTACTTTTTTTTGAATTTCAATGTCGGAACATAATTTAATAATATAATTTCTTGCTGCCATTATATCTGTTATGTTAATCCTTCCTGATAAAGATTGAGTTTGAATTTTATATTGTTCTTCTAATGAAAGATATAGTTTTTTCAGGTTTTCTCTTTCTCTGAAAAGTTCATTTTGAAGAACTGCAAGCTGGTTTTCAAGTTCTTCTTTTTTATATTTTCTTAATTTTAAAAGCCGTTCGAATTTGAAAATAAACTTCATAATTGAGATAATCTTATAACATTATATTCATTAAGTCAAATTTTATTATATTATTGAACAAATAAAAATATTGCATTTTTCCAAGTATTATTTA
>JAGOBX010000509.1 GCA_017999075.1 Candidatus Babelota bacterium
TTTAGATTTTCCTATTGAAAAAACATTTGAAACTTTTGTGTTAAATCTTGATATGGGATTAAGTTATACCGATATTAGCGCTGACAACAAATTAAACATTTTCAAATTTGCCGGAGCTGTAAGCAGAAGTTTTTCATCAAATTTAGGCGGATCAATAGATATGATTTATCAGGATTGCAGAACATTTTCAAGTTTGATAGCAGGCATAGGATTAAAATATAATCTTAATTCAAAAAAAAGTGTTAACCTCGCATTAGGAAAAGATTTGCATAAATCAGGACTTGATTTACTTGTAAGTTTTGGTTTTTCAAACAGTTTTTAATAAAAAAATATCAGGAGGGTTCTAAAAATGAAACAAACTATAATTTTATTAGCTGCTTTGATTTTAATTGTATCGTCAATACCTGCTGTATCAGATAATCTGAATGTTAAAATCATCGATATCGAAGGAAGCGTTACCGTAATTAAAGACAATGGCACTCAGCTCCAGGCTCAAATCGGACAAGTTCTAACTATGGGAGACAGAATTATAACAGGCTCAAAATCAATATGCGACATAGAATTTGCCCATAAAACTTACTCACGTTTAGGCGAAATGTCTGACATGGTTATATCTCAGGCAAACCTTGAATCCAAAAAAAGATTATTCGGAACTTCAGAAAAAAAACAAATTAACTTGAATTTATCAAAAGGGAATTTACTTTCAAAAGTAAAAAAACTGGGGGGGTCTGAAAGTTTTTCTGTAAAAACTCCTACTGCTGTAGTCGGTGTCAGAGGAACTATTTTTAATACATCTACAGGTGCTTCCGGTACAAACGTATCTGTTTTTCAAGGTTCAGTTATAGTAACCAATTTAAATACCAATGTTTCTTCAGTTGTACCCGCAGGTCAAAGTTTATCTGTATCGTCATCAGCAGGAGCAAGCAGCGAACAATCCGCGCTTCCTCCATCTGAAATCAAAGCAATAAGCGAAATAACGGGAACTTCAGTAAATGCTCCTGTTGTTGTAACCCCTTCAGTTAATATTGTAGAACAGTTGATAAACAATCCTACAACTCCAATTTTTAAAGAGACCAATATAAATAATGGTACTGTAATAATTAATTTTAAATAATTTTTTAAATTTTTACGTTTACGGGGTGACATAAAAAATGAAAAAACAATATCATATAATTAAAATGACATTTATGTTTCTTTTAATATTGTCAGTAATGATTGTTTTCGTCAACTGCGGAAAATCAAATAAATCATCAGATATAAGTTTAAGTTTAAAAGCTCCTTCTTATGTTTCGACAGGTTCTTATACTGTTACTGCAGCAGCATACGATAAGAACGGAACTCTCTTAGGAAACCAGGTCTCAGCAACCATTACTAATATGGAAGGTTCTTTATCATTAACCGGCATACCTGCTCAATCAGACGTATCAATAGCAGTATCTGTTAAACAGCTTAATTCCGATACAATACTGATACGCGGAAGTAAAATCGTTAATATTTCAGAAGGAATCAATACTGTTGATTTGACTCTTGGGCTTCATCAATTGAATCTTTCAGGGAAATATCAGGAAATTACAGATATTTCTTCATTCGACAATTTTTCTGTTGTATTATGGCATACATGGTCAGACACTTCTACATATTATGCCGAAAAAACAAAATATGCCTCAAAATTCGATGAAATCAAAGGCGTGTTCACAGGGCATTATTCATATGCTACAGACACAAATTATAATGAATATTACAGTATGGAAACCGCAGTTGACAGCGCAGGGAACATTATAATAGTCAGAAAACCAGGTTCAGAAAATCGTATTGAAATTTATGCAATACCTGCCAATTTTTCTTCAGCAGTATTACTCTGCGATACAACTTCAACCGATTTTTCCAATCAAAATTATTATTTATTAACAGATAAAAACCAGAATATAATATTAACTTTTTATTATTCCAGTCTTTTCAAACAATATAATTTAGTATATAACTCTTCTTCTCTCTCTGCAAATTCAGCAGTTTTAAGATATTATAACTCATTTGAAAATTCTTATGCTTCAGAAAGCAGTCATTCACTGAAATACGATTCAAATAACAGGCTGCATCTAACTTATTATTATCCTTCAAGCTCTATGAATTCAAGTTCTCCAGTAGAATACAAATGGGAATATTCAGACAATTACGGAAGCAGTTTTTCTCAGCCTAAAACATTTTATTCTTATCCAGGATATTATCCTAGTACAGTTTACGGTTCTGCGTATATACACAATTTTGGTGCTCTGATTGACGGAGCCTTAATAACTTTAAAACACACATCTTATGATGATACCACCTGTTTATTTTATTCAAGAATTTTAAGCAGCGGCTCTACTCCCGAATCACAATTATTTTTCACTAACGTTGCTACTCCTCCGACTCAATTTAATTCATATTATTCCGAACTGAAATCCGGAAACAACGGGAAATACCTGTTTTTCAATTTAATGAACAAAACCAATAATATTCCTTATCTCATAATTTTCCAGGATAAAGGCGATACTTGGAGTGTGCCGATCAAGCTATTTGATACTGCTCCGGCAAATTATTATAATAATATCTGGGATGCTAATAATTATTCTGCTAAATTCGTAATGATTGGCAAACAAACTTGTTCCAGCCAGCAACCTGCTCCAATAAAAAATTCTATTACTCGTTCGCCAAAATATTCTTATGGATATGGAACTATTCTTGAAAATATTTATATTTCAGAACAGTTCGGCTCAGGATATTTTACTCAGGCATCTGTTTCAACTCCTTCTTCTTCTTCAAATCTGCCGCCTAATATTTATCTTGATTCTCTCACGGGCGAAACAAAAGGAATTGATCAGACAATAACTTGTTTGGCAACAGATACAGACGGCACAGTTTCAATGGTTTATTTATATTACAAAAAAAATAGTGATAAAAATTACACTTTTGCCACAATAAATTCAGAAATTTCTTATCCATCATCT
Source organism: Candidatus Babelota bacterium (assembly GCA_017999075.1). Lineage (GTDB taxonomy): Bacteria > JAGOBX01 > JAGOBX01 > JAGOBX01 > JAGOBX01 > JAGOBX01. The sequence goes on from JAGOBX010000509.1 coordinate 2,985, forward strand.
TATCATTACACTATAAGCGGAAGTTTTACTTTCACGGCAGA
>JAGOBX010000511.1 GCA_017999075.1 Candidatus Babelota bacterium
TTTGCGGTATCATTTCTCTTATTTTACTTAATATTTCCGAAAATTTGTTTACCCCGGAAATAATAAGATTTACAACAAAATTTTCAATACTATTTTCTAATTTAACATTATCTATTTTTTCAGCGTTCAATATATCAATTATAGTATTCTTATCCGTTTCAATCAGTTTTTGTAAATCAATCTTTTTTGAAAAAATATCATCTCCGGTCTTCACGCTTTCCAATAAACCAATCGCCTGCTGAACCTCGCCGTTATCAAATAACACAATAGCGTCTTTAACGTCTATTCCCTCGCGTTCTTTGACTAATTGATAAGGTTGTAATGCTTTCCGCTGTTCCGCTGTTAAATCGGTTCTATAAGCTGTTTCTCTGGCTTCCATTTCACCGAGTAATCTTTTATATTCTTGAAAATATATATTTTCATCACTTTGTATTAATTTACTTCTTTTTTCATAATATGTTTCTGAATCTATTTCATTATTAAACCATTGTTCTTTTATTTTTTCTAATTTTTCATTTAAAATATTTTCAGGACTTCCACCCATTGCAAATCCTTCAATATCCTGTATCGCGTGCTGGATTTCGTGGAGAAGTGTTGTTTTTATATTTTTACCTTCTTTAATGGCATAATTTATATTTATTATTTTATTTTCTGCGTCATAATTACCTTCAGCTTTTAAATCATCTGTAAAAACAATAGCGATATTTTTTAATTGAGGATATGTTTCAAATAATTTTTGATGGTCGATGACATTATTTAATTTAAAAGTTCTATTTTTATTTGCAATTCTTTCATATACAAAATTTTCTGCAAATTTTAAATCCTCATCGCTGATTTCATACTTCCATTTATTATCTTTGTCAAGATACCAGCCGGTAGCAAGGCGTATTTTATCACTGTCTAAATTTTGAGATTGCATTTGTTTAGCAACCTGCAAATTATCTGCGGCAATCTTTTTTTCTTCTTCCGGTAGATTTTTAAGCGATTCCTCACCCGCGAACATATACCTAATATCTCCGGTTTCGCCGAAAGAACCCACATTCGAGATTGATTTTATTTGGTTGGGGGAAAAAACAAAAAAAACATTGCTATATATTTCATTTGATTCTGTGTCGTTAATATCGGAAACATTTAACATTATTCCGCCGTCTTTATTTTCTTTTTTAGATTGGTTTTCATAATCTAATATTGTTTCAAAGTCTGTTGCGTCTATAATAGTATATTGATTTTTGTTTTTTTGTGGGATATTGTTCTCGGCTTCTTGATAATTATTATAAAAATTTATTAGTTCATCATTTCCGTCTAATAATGCCCATTGTCCTGCCCTATCCCAACGAGAATAATTAAAATTTTTATTTAAAGGGTTTTTTATATTTAAAAATACAGGGATAATATTTTCTCCGTATGTTTTAGCTGCTTTAATGTCTTGAATAAAATAATATCCTTCGCGTTTTTCTTGTTTTTTAAAAACATTTATTTTATTTATATTTTCATCTGTTCCGTGATAAACTACCAGCGGCTCGCCGTTAGCGTCAACTACTTTGCTTGCTGTTTCAGGCGAATTTTCCCAATCCCCAAACCAATTTTTAAAGCGTGGCGTTCTAACCATAACCCACAAATGCTCGCTTAAATTTGTAGGATTGCCATTCGGAGCTTTTAACCATTTATCAGTATTTTCATACTTTGATTTTACAGCGTCAAATTCTTTTTTGAGTTGTATTATATCTTCTTCGGTTGTTCCAAATATCGCCGCCGCGTTCATAAACTGTATTACTTCTTCGATTGTAACGGCGTTTTCGTCAAATACCACATAATTATAAGCGCCTGAATCTTTAATGTTTGATAAAGTTCCTGCCGAATATTTAATACCGTCTATTCCGGCTCTTAATAAAAATAATGATGCTTCTTTTGGAGAACCTAATTCTTCTATTAATCTATGATATGCTATTGCTCCAGATCTTCCTGCCCATACTTTAAAATTATAATCTATATCTTCCTCAAATTCTAATTTTTCTTTTATAAATTGTTTTATTATTTTATTTATTTGAGATTTTGTTAAAAATTTATTCCATTCAATATAATCGTATTCGGATGGGGATTTGCCTTTGTGGAGTAATATTTTATAAATTTTTCCTTCAGATTTTAATTTTATTTTTATTTTTGAATGCCAATTTTTACCTTCTTTTCTAAAAACATCAATGAATAATTGTAAGTTTTTTATATCTTCATTATTTCTATTTATTAATTTATTAAAATATTCCTTATCTGTTTGTTTTTTATAATTTTCATTGTCTTTTTCTAACGATTTTATTATTTTTTTTATATTATATTCAATATCAAACCAGCTTTTATTGAAATTAGCATATTCAATATTATCAATTAATCCTTCTTCGTGTAAAAGAATTGTAATTCTTGGAGATAATTCTTTTCCATTTATTATAAAAACATCATATTTTTTAGAAAGATTTTTCGCATACCAATCCGCAATATCTTTTTTATCCGTAAAATACAATCCCCAGCCGAAAGCCTGATGGCCTTCGCCAGTTCCTATTTTTTCAGTAGTAAATTTATCAAACAAATAAGGCGACCCGTGCCAAGCCGAAACCATCATTTTTAGTTGTTCTGACGATAAATTAAACGCCTTTGATACCGACCTCAAAAATTCCTCCGAATAAGGCGTTTTTTCGGATTTTTGTTCTCTGCCTTCTAACATATCGCTTCTTAAATTATCTCTCGTTTTAGCGGCTTCCTGTGCGTTAGTAAAGACATTATGAATAGTAACTCCGAAGTGTTTGTCAATTTTAGCGAAATAATCGGCGGCGAGTTCTTCTTTGGTTTCTTCAATTGTATATTTTTTTTCTGAAATTTCAGAAATTTGTTTCATGTATTCAATAAAATCAGGATGTTTTTCGTCTATTGAATTTATTATTTGATTTTTATCAGCATAATGCCCTATTTCGTGTTCAATTGTTTGTTCTACACTATATTCAGTTGATTTAACTTGCGATAAAAATATAT
>JAGOBX010000510.1 GCA_017999075.1 Candidatus Babelota bacterium
ATTTTGTGATGTGCTTCATATTTATCTCTTAATCCGCTTAAGATTTTTATTGTATCTTCAACGCTGGGTTCGTTTATCATTATTGTTTGAAATCTTCGTTCTATGGCAGTATCACGTTCAACATATTTTCTGTAATCGTCTATTGTGGTAGCTCCAACACATTGTAATTCGCCGCGGGATAACGGCTGTTTAAGCATATTTGCCGCATCAAGAGATCCTTCAGCTCCGCCTGCGCCTATTATTGTATGAAGTTCATCAATAAACAAAATAACTTTTTTTGAAGTTGTAGCTTCTGTTATTATAAGTTTCAATCTCTGTTCGAATTCACCCCTGTATTTTGTTCCTGCAACTATTGCGGCCATATCAAGAGATACAAGTTTTTTACCTGCAAGAAATTCGGGGACATTACCTTCGATTATTCTTTGAGCCAATCCTTCCACCACAGCGGATTTTCCTACTCCTGGTTCCCCGATTAATACGGGATTATTTTTAGTTCTGCGCGATAATATTTGTATAATTCTGTCTATTTCTTTATCTCTTCCTATAACAGGATCAAGTTTTCCTTCTTTAGCCATTTGAGTCAGATCCCGTGAAAAAACATCTATAACAGATTTCTTTTTTGATTGAGGATCTGACTGAGAACCTTGCTGCTGATTTGGAACTGAACTTTTTCCTGATGCGGCTTTTGCCATTCCTCCGAGTATTTCCATAACTTTATTATGAAGCTGTTCAAGTTCAATTCCCATATCAATTAAAGCTTTAGCTGCAACGCCCTGTCCTTCCTGAAGAAGCGCAAGAAGAAGATGTTCGGTTCCAATATATGGATGCCCGAGTTCTCTCGCTGTTTTAAAAGCAAGTTCCATAACGTGTTTGGCGCGCGGTGTATATTTTAAGTCTCCGGAATTATCAGAAGATTCATTCGGGTTTTCACTGTTTTTTAATAAAGTTTCGACTTCTTCGCGTACATCGTCAAGCGAATACCCTAATTCAGTTAAAGCTTCTACTGCAACTCCGCTTCCGAGTTTCAGCAGTCCAAGCAGTATATGTTCTGTTCCTATAAAAGTGTGATTAAGACGCCGGGCCTCTTCCTGAGCTAAAATCATAGCTTTTTGCGCCCGTTCTGTAAATCTTCCGTACATATTGCCGCCTCCTGCAAAATGTTAATTGTAAAGTTAATCATTAAAATTAATTGTTAGAAAATTATATAACAATTTTTACATTTTAATTAAAAATAATAAAAAAACAATTTAATAAATTTTTGTGGATTTTTTTTAAAATTTTAATATAATCGATAAAAAAAATTAGAGGAGGTTTCTTTTTATGAGAAAAATTTTATTATCATTATGCGTACTTTCATTGCTTTTTCTTGTTGGTTGCGGTGGAGTAATGAAAGTTGGAAACAGCGGAGTAATACCTGCGTCAATAATGACAGACGTTAATTATCCTGCTGAATTTTTAGGCGGTAAAGTGTCATATAATATGGAAACGCCTACAAAATATTCTATTATCGGCCCGGTTAATGCTGCGGGCGAATCTTCAAATATTCTGGGAATCGTTGCTCAGGGTGATAACGGGTATAAAAAACTTATGGATGCTGCTAACCGAGTTGGCGCAGACGCTGTTGTTAATGTAGTTACTGATTTACATTTTAACAGTTATATATTTGGCGCTTATACCAAAGTTACAACAAATCTTTCAGGTATTGCAGTTAGATTTGACCGTGAAGGCGGAATCCCGTCTAATGCAGGCTTGTTTTTACCTCAGCAGCCTGTTTACACACCTCCGGTATATCAGCCTTTGCCTCCGCAGCCTGTAAAAATAGGCCCGGACAAAAACAAATCTTATTTTTTAATGATCAATGGACAAAAATATGGTCCTGTATCTGTTAAACAGATAGATGATCTTAAAAATATGGGATATTGCAATGATAATTCGGATATAGTTGATCCTGATACAAATAAGACTTATAAAGTCAGCGAATTAAAATAATTTTAGTTTGTTTTTGAAATCCATTTATAACTGAATTCCGGTTGCAATTTAATAAAAATTGCAGCCGGATATTCATAAAATCCTGATGAGATATTGTTTTATTTCAGACATACATAGTAATTTGCCGGCTTTAGAGTCGGTTATACACCACAGTAAAAAATATCAAATCGATAAATATATATGCCTTGGCGACATCGTCGGATATAATTCTAATCCCGGAGAATGTATTGAATTAATAAAAACTCTTACTGATGAAGTGTGCGCTGGAAATCATGATTATGCGGTTGCCGGAAAACTCGAAACAGATGAATTTAATAAATTTGCAAAATTTGCGGTTGATTGGACTAAACAAAATATAACATCCTGTCAAATAGAATATTTAACCAATAATTTGAAAATAATAGTCTCTGCGCCTAAATTTGAAGCTGTTCACGGTGCACTGTCTAATCCTGTTACTGATTATATGATGAACATCTGGATAGCAGTTACTAATTTTAAATTGATGAAAACAAACCTGTGTTTTATAGGGCATACGCATATTCCGATTATATTTTATCAAAATATAGATGGAAAAGAACCAGGATCAATAAAAATCATCCCCTTTGAAAAATATAAAATCGATAATAATAAAAAATATATTATAAATGTTGGAAGTATAGGTCAACCGCGCGATAATGATCCCAGGGCTTCTTATTTAATTTTTGACGATGAAGAAATGTCGTTAACATATAATAGAGTAGATTATAATATTGAGTTTATTCAGTCGGGCATGAAAAAATTCGGATTTCCTGAATATTTGATAACAAGATTATCATCAGGACAATAAAAATAATATATAGTTTTCAATTTAAGGTATATATAATATATACAAAAAAGGAGATTACGAAAAAATTGGAAAATAAAGAATTGATTGAAATTATAAAAAAAATTATTGATGAAAAAAAAGGGTTTGAAATTGATTGCATAGAAATAGGGACATTGACTTCTATAGCTGATTACTTCATTATAGCTGAAGGAACGTCAGAACGG
>JAGOBX010000512.1 GCA_017999075.1 Candidatus Babelota bacterium
ATATTAATGCTTTTTTCATTTTTTTTAATATAATAATTATATTTTTAACATATTTATGTTGAATTAAATTTAAATTATAAATAATAATAGATAAAAAAATATGTTTTTTTATGATTTAATAGTAATTGGAGCAGGCCCGGCTGGAAGCACTGCTGCAAGATACGCGGCAAAAAATAATCTGAAAGTTTTATTAATTGACAAAGAAAAATTTCCTCGAGTTAAACCATGTGCTGCAGGATTGCCAAAGCATATTGATGAAATAATTGATTTTGATTTTTCTTCTGTTATAAAGAAAATTACAGATACCACTTTATTTACTTATAAATTTAAAAAACCTGTCAAACTTCAAAATGAAGAAGTTAAAATTAAAATGACAATGCGGCCGGAATTTGATTCCCTGCTTGTAGAACACGCTGTTAAAAACGGAGCTGAATTTAAAGATTCCGTTAAAGTCAGGTATGTTGAAGAATCAGTAGATTCGGTTAAAGTTGTTACTGAAAAAGATTCATACCACGCCAGGTATGTAATTGGCGCAGATGGAGCATTCAGTATAACAGCTAAATCAGCAGGTCTTATGAAAGACAGGGTTATGGGGTGGTCAATAAATGCTGAAGTTTATGTTTCTGATAATATGCTTTTGAAACAGGGAAATGTTGTTAATATTGAAATGGGATTTATACCGGCAGGATATGCTTGGGTGTTTCCGAAAGATGATCATTTGTCCTGTGGAGTAGGCACCAATTTGTCATTCAATATTAATAATTTTAAAAAAAGTTTTTATGAATATCTTGAAAAAAATCCCACCACTCAAAAAATCAAAAAAATTTTTATGAAAGGACATCCACTCCCTCATAATTATTCTGATAATATAAAAATCAATACGCCCCGCATTATGCTTGCTGGAGATGCTGCTTCTCTTGTTGAACCGTTGTCAGGAGAAGGAATTTATTATGCCATTAAAAGCGGGATTGTTTCAATAAAACATTTATTGAACAATATGAAGAATAATGAAACTTTGGACAATTATTCAAATGAAATTAATAAAACTTTCAGAATAGAATTTTATTATGCCGAAAGGTTTGCGAGAATATTTCATAAATTCCCTAAATTGACTTATGATTTAGGAGTGGCCAACAATTTAGTCAATCAAAGATTTAAAAATTTACTAATAGGAAAAACATCTTATAAACAAATGTATGACGAATTAAAACCGTTATATTCAAATTCATTTGTAAAACCTGCTGTAAAAATTATATCCAAAATTTCAAATGTATTAAATACTAAATCCATATAGTAAACCGTTTATTTGTTTATGATAAAAAAAAAAAAAAATGTATATGATTTTTTCTTGAAAAAAAATTATGACGCAATTTTTATTTCGATTATCTGCCTGATAATTTTGGTCCATATAAGCAGATTCAATGGAATACATATTGATGAAGGAATTTATTTATCAAAATCTTTGGGATTCGGGAAATGGCTTTTAAAAATTTTGACTTCTTCAAATTATGAAGAGTTTTCTGATCTTGCTTCAATAAAAACAATGACAGAATATTTTGATGATCTTGGCGGCAATAATATGTTTAAACCGGGAGGATTAGATCCACATCCGCCGTTAACTAAGATTATAACTTTTTTTGGATATATTTTATCTCCTGATTTTCTTACAGGATTACAAAAATTAAGATTAGGAAATTGCCTGCTGATAACTGTTATGATTTATTTTTTATACAGATTTGCTGTTGTAAATTTAGGCAGACTTACCGCTTTTATTTCTATTTTTATATTTATGACTTTTCCGCAGGTTTTAGGGTATGCTCCGACAGGTTTGACTGACCCTACAGCAATGTCAATTAATTTTTTGTGCATAATATGTTTTTTTGAATTTCACAACACGAATAAATTTTATTATTGGCTGACTCCATTTTTGTTCGGTTTAATGTTTCTTGCTAAAATCAGTGTACTGATAACTTTATTTACAGTTTTAATAATAATTATATTTCAATCCAGAAAAATATATTTTATTTTAAAATTTGCAGTTTCAGTTATTTTCGGATATGTAATTTTTATATGTTTGACTCCTCAATTTTGGAATGATCCTGTTTTAAAACCTTATAATTATTTTTTACAGCATATAAAACATTATCACACTGAAATTTTAGTTTTTAATCACCTGGTTCCTTCTCAATATAGCAAATATATTTTTTGGTATCCTTTTTTTATTTTTTTGTTCACGCTTCCTTCAGCATATCTTTTTTTATTTATTTACTGGATAAAAAACATTATAACACGCTCATTCAAATTTGATAAAATAAAATTATTCATTGCAATAAATTCGTTTATCCCTTTGCTGATATCATGTCTTCCTTTTCCTCCGAAATATGGATCAACAAGATTATTTTTGTCTGTTTTTCCTTTTGCCGCATTACTATTTGGTATTATAACTGTAAAATTCATATCAAAATTTTCATTCAGAATCAAGATTTTTCTTTTGACATTATTATTTATTGTACAACCGGTCTTATTATATATAATTCATCCTCATTATCTGCTTTATTCAAATGAAATATCGAAGACTATATATGAAAATGAAAAATTGGGAATTAAAATGCAGGAATGTTTTATGGAATTAAATGAAACAGTAATTTCATATCTCAATTCTTTGCCGGAAAATACAAAAATTATTTTTGAACCGTATAACTATGATTTTTTAAATTTAATGTATGACAATAAAATTTTAAATAAAGGAATTATTGCTGTAAAAAATATAAAAGAAGCTGATTATGTTGTAATGCTGGCGAGTTTTCATGTCAACCTGCTTGATTATGCATGGAAAAAAATTCCTGCTTTCAAAACGTTTTCATCAAATAATATTGATTATGTAAAAATATTTAAAATTTCGGATTACAAATTTTATAATTTGGAAAAACCATATGACTTCCCGGGAAAAAATCCAGGAAAACTATTTTGGATTTTAAATTGGCTGATAAATATTATATTTTATTT
>JAGOBX010000513.1 GCA_017999075.1 Candidatus Babelota bacterium
ATTTAACCTGACTTTTTATTTTCAAATATATTTCATCAAATTTTCTAAACGGGCAATGTGAATCAAGAATAAATACTTTTCCTATAAGATTAATTAACGCAATCATAATATTATTTTTTTCTATTACAGAATAACCGAAACCCGGGACTCCTTCTGAAAAATTTGCAGGACGTATAAGTTTGGGGTTAGCGCTGATATATGGATAAATTTCTTTTTTACTCCAAATATGATTTCCTGAAGTAATTATATCCACTCCAAGTTTAAAAAAATCATCCGCTATTTTCGGAGTGATTCCAAACCCTCCGGCAGAATTTTCTCCATTTAAAACAGTAATATCAATTTTTTGAGATTCCACTGAATTCTTATAATTTTTAAAAACAGATTCTCTTCCCGCAGAACCAAAAACATCTCCAATAAACCATAGTTTAATAAATTTTGTCATAACAATCTTCCTTAATTGTTTTTTCTATTGTTTCAAATAATTAATTTTTTGCTGAATCGTATCGCTATTTTTTATAAGCACTGATTTATTATACCATTCAACAGCCTCATTTTTTTTATTCAATGCGGATAAAATATCTCCGTAATGTTCAAATATAATCGGATCTTCGAACTCAGTAAAATTAATTTTTTTTATTATTTCAAGGGATTTTTCATATTTTTTCACAAGAAAATAATACCATGCCAGACTATCTGTATAAAAAGGATTATCGGGTTTGGATTTAACCGCTTTGGAAATATAAATAAAAGCCGAATCAAAATTAACATTCTTTTCAAGATAACTGTATCCCACATAATTATAAATATGCGGATCAGCATGATTAGGATAATTGATAATAATTTTCTCAAAATATTCAAAAACTTTATCCACATTATTCTTGATTGAATATAAATTCGCTATATAATTAAAAACATCCGGATCATTTATTACAGGATAATTTTTCATTCCATTTTCAAGCAATATAATTGCAGAATCAATATCTTTATTTTTAAAATAGACATTAGCAGTCATTATCCATATTTCTGAAATTTCAGGCCGAAGCGTCAAAGCAGTTTTAAATGATTCTATTGACTTTTTGTAGGCAAATTTATTTTCATAAATATATCCGGAAAAAATATAAGGTTCAGGCATTTTGGGATTCATTGCAATAATATTACTGCATAAAAAAAGGGAACTGTCATAATTCTGATTATAAAAATAAAGTTTTGAAAGCAAATACATTATATTTATATTGTCAGGATAATTAATAAAAAGATTTTCAAATGCCGATACAGCAATATCAAATTTCTGTTTTTTAGCAAAATATAATCCCGCTTCAGTAATAAACATATCTCTTTTTTTAATATTATCAGTTTCATTCATTCCGATCAATAAAAATTTATCAAAAATTCTATTTGCTTCTTTTATATTATTTTTAAGCGCGTAAATCTGCATAAGTTGAAGATAAGCATCTATATACGAAGGATCAATTTCTATTAAACGATTCAAAATTTCTTCAGATTTATCAAACTTATTGACTAAAAAATATGAGAGCCCGAGGTTATAAAGCAATGATGGATTATCAGAATAATAATCATAACATAAAGAATAATAATATATTGCATTATCATATTTTTTATTTAAAAAATATGAATTGCCTAGAAAAAATAAAAATTCCGGATTTTTCAAAAAAGCTTCTGTATCAGAATTAAATGATTTGAGAAGATATACAAGCGATTGCTGAGGAATATCCAATAAAACATACAATTTCCCTATTTGATAATAAATATCAGCAGAATTATCCGGAGATATCATTAAAGCCGTAAGATAATCTTTCAATGCTTCCTTATATTTATTCATATCTATAAATATTTTGGCGCGCGTTGTTATAAACCTCTGATTATCAGGTTCAAATTTAAGTGCTTCATCAATATATTTTATAGCTTTATTCAAATCTCCGTTATTATAATGGGACGTTGCTATATGAAATTTTAAGATTCCGCTTCTTTCAGATATGCTGTTTTTTTTAGAAACCGATGAAAAAAAAGCCGAAGTATCGGGATTTTCAGGTGCAGCATTAACAATAACTTCAGAAAGATCGTCTGTATATTCTGAAGCTTTCAAATCCTGAATAAAACAAAAAAAATTATTCAAAAACAATATTAAACTTAACAAAAAAATGAAAAAAATATGTTTATTATATTTCATAATAATTCAAATAACATTTTAATATTCAGATTTCTATTGTCAATGAGTTTTTAAAATTACACACTATATTTATATTCTAATTTTTTAAAGTTCCTTGTGTAAAGAAATTATATACTGGCTGCCAAAAGGCAGATAATTTAAAAATTTTTCAATATGCCGAATTTTCTGTAATTTTTCGGGAAAATAAAGAATATATTTTTTTATTCGAGTTTTTAACCCTGTTTTTTCAGCAGAACAAATTATTTCTTTTGGGTGGATTATTAGGCATCCCTTGTCAAAACTGCAGCTGTTTACAATATATCTTGTAAGAGGATTAAACGGGTTGTGTTCGCAAATAATTATTGAACCTCCGGATTTCAACATATCCCTCAACCCCAAAAATAATTTATTAAATTTATTCGCGCCAATATGATGGAGAACATTTATAAATATAATTGAATCCACAGTTTCAGGCTTAAATGGAATACTGAATATATCCATGTTTAATTTTAATGGAGTATTATTATTTAAAAGCATATTAAAACTTATGTCGGCAGCTATAACTACACTATCCTGAGAAATCAATTTATATAATTGGCTTTGTCCGCTACCTGCTTCAAGAATAATTTTTTTCCCATCAGGCAAAAGTTCATTAATATATTCCGCTCTGACTTTTTCAAAATAGTGGGAATTTCCTGCAAAACCATACTCATTTTTCCGAATATTATTATAATCATCTGCAATAATATTGAATATTTTCTTTGAAGAATTAAGTTCTTTTGCATAATCAATAATGTTTTTAGTTTTAAAATTCAATGCGCAAGTATATTTTTC
>JAGOBX010000039.1 GCA_017999075.1 Candidatus Babelota bacterium
ATATTTGGGCAAACAATTTTTCTTTAAATTATTATAAACTGTTTTTCTTGAAATACCCAGCATTTCAGCAATTTGTGTTTGAGTTAAACCTTTATTTAATAAACTTTTTATTTCCATGTATTCCTCCTATGATAAATATCAATATTTTTTATAAATAACCTACACTTTGTATTTTTAACACAATAATTACATTGACAAATGTCCTTAAATTTTATATTTAATTATTTGCCTCTTGCTTTTTGCTTTTTTCAGCCGTTTTAACCATTCGGCTGTTTTTATCTTTGAAGCACAGGCAAGGGGTTCCTATAAAAATATAAAACCTCTTTCAAATCAAAGGAAAAAACATAAATAAAAATGGTTCGGGGTTTGGGGCAGAGCCCCAATATTATTTTTCCCTTTTTATATTTTCTTTAATTCAAAGTTCTTGAAATTTTCAAACTCCCAATTATTTTTTAACGTTTTATATATAATTCCTAACATTTTTCTTGCTGTTGCTATTATCGCTTTACCTGCGCCTCGTTTTAACTTTATTCGTTTATAAAATTCTTTTATATGCGGAGAAAACTTCATCGCTATCAGAGTTATTTGCACTAATGTCGTTCGTGCTATTTTATTTCCGAATTTTGTTATATGTCCTCGTTTTTGTTTTCCGCCACTGTCATATCCACGTGGTACTATTCCGAAATATGCAAACAATTTTTTCTCGCTGGCAAAATTCATTATGTTCCCGATTGTATTCAGTAAGATAGACGCACTCAATGTTCCGATTCCGGTTATACTTATTAAATTTTTGAACCCGTCCATTTTTTGTCCGTGTTTTTCAATCTCTTCGTCAAGCTTTTTTATCTGCTCATTTAACGCATGTATCGTATCTACAATATTGCCTACTACAAAACGATTCGTTTCGCTAATTCCTTTTACTAACTTCACTTCTTCCAACTGTTTGCGGCTTCCGAATGTTTCGCGTTCTGTTACAATGCCTTCACTGTTCAATATCCCGTGAAGCTGGTTCTTTAATGTGCTTCGGCATTTAACAAGTTTGTCTCGCGTGTTTATCAAATTTTGTATTGCTCGTTCATCTTTGTTTTTCATACGTATTTCCGGTATCATATCTTTTTTTAAAAATTCGCTGATAGTTTCAGCATCTCGTTTATCAGTCTTGTTTACTGATTCGCTTATTACTTTAAACTTATGCGTGTTTATCACTTTAACCGTTTTTACCAAACCTGAAATCTGATCATAAAAATATCCTGTATTACCGCTCGATTCAACCGCAACTTCACACTCTTTATTCAATTTTTTTTTGAATAGCGCATATCCGACCGCGTCTGTTTTATATTCCGTCGTTTTTTTTCGACCCTTATCGCTAATCCAGCACACTGTAAAACTTCGTTTGTGTAAATCTACACCTGCATATCTGTAATTCATCTTAACCTACCTCCGCTTAAAATATTTTAAAATTCCGCAGAGTAGATTATTTATTGCGACTTGGGTTCGTCTTACTCCTATCCAGGCATTAACGCCTATATTGGCTTTTACGACAGCAGGTGGCAAGATTACTCTCCTTTCCCGGGTTCTTTTATGACCCACAAAAAATAATCCAATCTGCTGCCTTCTACTCCGCGTTGTTTTATTTTACTTCGCGAAGTTAACCCGCGCTATATTTTATTTATCATACCATCTCCTTTTTTTAAAAATGAACAATTAAAACCAGTCAATCAAAATTTTTAAATCTTCAATATCTCCGTTTTCGATTTCAAGAGTGAAAAGGTTCAGACCCTTTTCTTTCAGCTTTCTTACGATAGGCTTTAAATTTTGGGAACATTCATTATAAAGATGGGAATGAGAATCTCTGATTTTAGTTTTTTCAGTGACTTCAGTCATTAAATTATGATTTAAATGAACCCCGAAAATTTTTTTTTTTTCTATTATTTCTTCGCATATTTCATAAAAATTAAAATTATGAATCAGAGAAGAGCACCATAAATGTCCTGTATCTAACCATAAATTGTCTATAAGTTCAAATATTTCTATAGGTCTTTGCAGACCGCTTCCCACTCCGACAAAATCATTTTCAAAACAAATTATATAATCAGGATAACAATTTCTTAAAAATAAATAATTGCGTTTGAATATATTTTTATAATATTCGAATTCTTCAGTTTCGAAAAAAGAAGGATTCATTATAAAAGATTTATCAAGGCAATATTTTTCAGGGATATTTGCCCTTAAAATTTTTCTGTAGTTTGCCATATCATGAGGTATCAAACGATCTGTCATAAAGAAACCATGGGAAAAAAATATGTTGGTGTCGAATATTTTAAGGTGATTTACAGCATTGGCACTTTGTTTTTTGATATTTTCAAAATCAGGATGAGCAAGATTGAAAAAATATTCCGCAAGCACAGGAGAATGAACTGTAAACCGTATATGGTTTTTTAATTCCAACAACTTGTCATATAGATTTTTTGTTATAGAATTATGGATTTGAATGCCGAAATTAAACCCTGCCAGTTCGGCAATTTTTTTTGCTTCAGATATCTTAGATAAATAATTATCTTCATTCAGACACATTGAACTGTATTCTACAGTGATTTTTTTATTAAACAAATCAGGCATATTGAATATAATATTTTTTTAAATTATTTCAGCGACAAAAATTTATTCATTTTCATTTCGTCTATTTTTTCCGTAACAGAAACAAGCAGGCAATCAGTAGTGTTATTTATTGTTAATGGAATTCCTGCAGTGATTCCATTAGATTCGGCTTTATATAAAAAAGTTTTGAGTTCAGCTTCATTATTGAATTGTATTACAAACTCATTAAAAACTTTTGATTTAAATTTTATTTTGAAGCCTTTTTCTTTACATTTTTCTTGAAAATAAGAAGTGTTCTCGTATAATAAATTGCTTAAATATTTGAACCCTTCGCATCCGAGCATTGACATATAAACAACTGCGCGTAAAGCGCATAATGATTCGTTTGAACATATATTTGACATGGCTTTTTCGCGCCGGATATGCTGTTCTCGTGTCTGAAGCGTAAGCACATATCCTGTTTTTCCGTCTTTATCAAGGGTTTTACCGACTATACGTCCTGGTATAAATCTTGAAAAATCAGTTTTAGCTGAAATTACTCCAAGCAGAGGTCCGCCCGCAGACATTGGCAATCCGAGACATTGTCCCTCAGCTACGGCTATATCAAATCCTATTTCCCCTGGTTTTTTCAATAATCCGAGAGATATAGGGTAATAAACCATGATTTTTATTATAGATTCGTTTAATTTAAAAATATTTTTCAATTCTTCCAAATTTTCAATTATTCCAAAGTAATTTGGAGATTGAATACATATTACATCAGCTTTTTTTATATTATTTTTTAAAAATTCCGTATCAATAGCTCCTGATGATTGGTCGAATGGAATTTCAATAAATTGAATATTTGAATATTTTAAATAAGTATCAATTGTTTTTTTGAAATTATAATTTAAAGAAGATGGTAATAACACGGTTCCTTCGATTTTTTTGTTCTTTTTTAATAATGCCATTTTTATGGATTCAATTAAAGCTGTAGCTCCGTCATAAAGAGAAGCGTTGGAAATATCAAGCTTTGTCAACTCGCATACTGCGGTTTGATATTCGAAAATATACTGCAGAGTCCCCTGACTTATTTCTGGTTGATACGGAGTATATGCTGTAAAAAATTCAGAACGGTTTGAAATAAAATCTACTGCCGCAGGTATGTAATGATCATAAATTCCGCCGCCTGCAAAACAGATTGAAGGATTTAACGAAACTCCGGTTAATTCATTTTCTATTTCAATCATTGACTTTTGGCACAATTCTTTTCTGTTTGTGTTTTCGTTCCATAAAAATTTTAAATTTTCAGGGATATCGCAAAATAAATCATCGATTTTATTTATTCCGGTTTCTTTAATCATTTCATTGATTTTATCCTGGTTTATAGGTATATACATAATATGACTCCTGAAACTTGTTGTTATTGATAATTTTGAAAATTGAAAATAATGCTTTAAAATAATATTTTATAAAAATCTATAAAAATTATTTTAAGAATAGTTTTTTTTTATTAAAAAGCAAGAGTTTTTTTATTGACTTTTTTTTGTGTTGAAATATACTTTTATAAAAATATTAAACTATAATTGTTTTTTAAATATTATTAAATGAATATAAAAAGTGCCTTGGTTCATTTATTCTTATTATTATCTTTAATTTTTCATCTTTTTAAATCAATTAACCTAAACAATTTTTTTGGAGTAAAATCAATGTTAAGGAAAAGTTTTATAGTGGTGATGTTTGTTTTTGTTTTATCTGCTGTAGTTACAGCAGCTGAAATAACAATATTTTTTTATAACCCTGATGCGGCTCCTACTGATCCTTCAATATTAATCAAAACATCAAGTGATTATTTTAAAAAAGCAGGAGTCCAAATAAAAATTCAGCCGGTAATTGATGCTGACGTTTTTGCTAAACTGGTTAAAGAAAATAAAGCGAAAGTTTTTATAGCTTCTTCAGGATTATTGAAAAGTTTGGGCGCAGGATTTAAAGAAATATTGATTCCGAATAGTGAAGACGGAACCCCGACTTATAAAAAAATAGTTATGGTAAAAGAAGATTTTAAATCAGTTGCGGATTTAAAAGGTCAGAATGTGGGTTCGACTTCGTTGGGACCGGAAAGTTTGAACTTTTTAAATGAATATGTGTTTAAACCGTCGGAATACGATTTGTCTAATTCAAAAGTAATATATGTTAAAAAAGACATTGATGCGTTATTAGCAGCTAAGATAGGGCAAATAAAAGCTGCGGTTATATCTGAAAAAAATTTATCTAAAATAGAAAAAATAAATCCTGCTGCAGTTGCAGGAATAAAAAAATTATTAACTTCAGGAAATATTCCTGAATCACCTCTGTGCGCTGCGAATGATGTTCCGGCCGGAGATATAGATACCTTAACCAAAGCATTTACCGATATGCATAATACGCCTGAAGGCAAAGAGTTCTTGAAAATACTCGGTTACTCAAAATGGGTAACAAAATAAGGAGAATAATTATTATGAATAGAATATTATCAACTAAAGTTTGGGCACTCATAATATTTATATGTATTGTTAGTTTTTTAATAGGTTTGCCCGTTTTCGCCGAGTTTAATATAGCAGTGGTTAAAACTACCGGAGAACGTTCGCAATTCAATGAAGTTGCAACTAATTTTATTTCTACTATAAATCAGAAAAAAGGGTTTACTATTAAAGAATATGATTTAAAACAGACTGATGCAGAAGATCTTGCCAAGGATCTTCAAAAGTCTAAAACAGATTTAATTTATGCTATTGGAGATAAAGCTGCTGCGAATATGACTGAATATACCAAAGATATACCTATAATTTTTTCTATGATATTGAATTATAAAAATCCTAAATTAAAACTTTATAACAGTTCGAAAGTGGCTGGAATTTCTCTTGAAGTGCCTGCGGAAGTAACATTTATGCAGATGCAGATGCTTATACCTAATGTGAAAAATGTCGGAATAATATATTCTGATAAAAGTAAAGAAATTGTTGATGGAATATTGAAAAAACAGGCTGATTTCGGTATAAACATAAATGCTTTGAAAATCAATTCTTCAGATGATATAGATGATGCGTTCAATAATGTGAAAAAAAGTTCCCAGGCGATTTATATGGTTGCTGACCCTGCAATTTATAATCAAAAAACAACATTGGAACTAATAGAAAAATGCAAAGAATATAAAATGCCTTTTATAGCATTTTCAGATAATTTTGTTAAAGCAGGAGCGTTAATGTCGATTTCTCCGAGTTATTCGACAATCGGTTCGCAAGCTGCAAGCATAGCTGAAAAAATATTGATTGATAAAATGTCTCCGGATAATGTCGGAGTTGAACCTCCAATAGGAACTTTTTTTGTTATAAACGCATTGACTTTGACAGAAATAGGAATTACTTCTAACGAAGATGTATTGAGTTTTGCAGATAAGGTTTACAGGCAGGCAGATTTTGAAAAATAATTTTTTTTGCCGAAATTAATTAAGAAGAAATTGTATTTTTTATTACAATATTCGGTAAAAAATGATATAGATAATTAAAAAGGAAGAGGAGGATTTTTATGAAAGAACGGTTTTTGTGGGTTGTAAGTTTGGTTTTTATTTTTACTTTCATAGTTGCTGTTCAGGCTGCTGACGATGATTTTGAAAGTGAAGATGCATTCTTTAAAGTTGAAGAAGAAATTGCTTCAGTTGCATCAAAATACGCTCAGAAAGTCAGTGAAACACCGGCAATAATAAGCGTTGTGTCCGAAGAACAAATCAGGAATTCTGGAGCTAAAAATTTGCTGGAAATAGTTAAATTGATTCCGGGCGTTGAAACTTTTATTACTCAGGACGGATATCCTGAAATTTCTTTCAGAGGAATAAGAGGAAGAGCAAATGTTTTATTCCAGATTGACGGACATAGACTTAATAGTTTTTATGATGGCCAGTCAATGTATAATTTTTCTGTACAGGGTATCAAAAAAGTTGAATTGATTCGCGGACCAGGTTCGTCAATGCACGGAACTAACGCATTTGTCGGAGTTATTAATATAATAACAAAAGAATATGACGGAGAAAGCGAATTAAAATTTGTCAGCGGGGACAATTCTACTAACGGAATTACAGTTTTTACAGGTAAAAAATTTTCAGAAACAAATAAATTTACTGTTTTTGCGCATTCAATTAAATCCGATAATTCTGATTTACAGTTAAGAAGTGACGCAAGATATAATCAAAAAGCTACTAACACAGAATATCCGTCACCGATTGATGATAAAAATGAGCAGAATTACCTGTCTTTTATATACAACCTTAAAAAATCTAAAATTAATTTTCATTATTTTGATGAGAACAGAGGCGCATACATAGGCACAAATTCTTATGCTGATTCAAATCAGTTTGTTAAAAGCAGACAGATGGTGATTGATTATTTACTTAATGAAATAAAAATTAATGATAAATCAAATATCAGCAGCAAAGTATATTTTGATAATGGAAAATATGAAAAATATACTTTTGCAGGATTCAGCGATGAACGCGATGGCCCGACTGGAAGCAGGGGATATACCAAAACAGATTATAAATCAATGACAATAGGAACTGAAATGCAGTTAAACTGGCAGCCTGTAGAAAGCCATAAGATTGTATCCGGTTTTCAATATGAATATATGAAACTGTCTGATTACGAATTTTTAACTAATTTCGCAAAACCTTACGATGGAAAATGGGTTAAAGATTATTTATACGGATATGGATTAGGATATCCTACGAGCTTTACTACTGATCCAAGAACAGGCGCTGTTATAACAGGGTTGGGAAATTGGCATGGTCTTACATTCCCGCAGAATACGGATAGAAAAATTTTCGGATTGTTTTTACAGGATGAGTGGAAAATTCATTCTAAATTTATAACTACTCTCGGATTGAGATATGATAATTACAGTGATTTTGGTTCTACAGTGAACCCTAAAGTTGCTGCAGTTTCTCCAATCATTCCGGATAAATTCATTATCAAAGCTTCTTATGCTACTGCATTCAGAGCCCCTACTTTTCAAGAGTTATATGACAGAAGCCAAATATCTGTTAAAAACGGATCAAACGGAAATGTTAACCTTGATCCTGAAAAAATTAAAACTTTTGAACTTGGGTTTGAATACAGGCCTCATAAATCTGTAAAAGTAAAACTTAATGGTTTTATAAACGAAATTGAAGATAATATTTTTGCACAGAATGTTAATAAACTTTGGGGAGCTTCAGGTCCTTACGATCAGTATGAAAATATTAATGGAATTGATATCAAAGGTTTTGAAAGTGAAATTAAATACGATTATGATAAACAGAACTATAGCTTTTTTAATTATTCATGGTTTGAAGCTGTTAATAAAGGCGGTTATATAGTAGGAGTTGACGGCAATGGTCCGGTTCGTACTTCTTATGAATCTGATATGATGGAAGTTCCTCAGAAACGTTATAACTTGGGTGTTAACGTGGATGGAACTTTGTTCGGATGTTTAAAAAATAAAAAAGGCAGAAATTATTCTCTGAATGCAGCATATCTTTATGCTTCAGAACGATACATCAATATGCTTGATTTGGTTTCAGCAACAGGAACTTCATATTCGAATAGCGGCGGAAGAAGATGGAAAATAGATAAATACGGAGTAATAAATTTATCTTTGAGAACAACTGAATCTTTAAGTAAAGATTTTTCCGTTCAATTATCAGTTTATAATTTAACCGATGAAGATGTTTATGATAATTATTATGATACCGTGAATCTTAATAAAACAACAATAGACTGGACGTCTGATAAAATTTTCCCTGTTCACGGCAGATTTTTTAATGCGAGCGTTTCGGTTAAATTTTAATGATAAAGGAGGAAAAATATTATGAAAAAAACAGTTATTTTCAATGTTTTAATTTTTATTATACCGGTTTTATTTTTTATTGGATGCGGTTCTGTTAATGAACCTCAGACATATTCTCCGACGACTTCGGTTTCTGATGTAATAAGTCTTGCGCCTCTTGCAGATTATAAAACTTATTATGATACTGCTATGACACAGGCAGGATTGGTTTGGCCTGATGTAACGCCTGCAGTTCAGGCGCAAGATACGTATACTACAATATCTGCTTCAAAGTACGGTTTATTCTATAAAACTACTGGTTTTATATATTCTACGACAAAAGGAATATATATGCCAGGAAGTTATATAGGTAATGCCAGAGGATATGAAAGTCTGGTAGGAAATCTTTTTGTTGACGCGATGTTTTACGGAGCAAGAACAATTGATTCAAGGGTTCAGTTTTTTTATGGTAATTTAGGCGGAATCAGAGATGATAAAGCTACTGCAGGAAATTATCTGTCAAATTCTGATCCGTTTAAAAATTATATAGTTCCCGGAGCAGAATTAAGCGCAGGAGTTCAGACAGGACTTTTCTTTTATGCAAATTATCTTGAAGTACTGAAAATTAAAGGGGAAAATCTGCTTGATATGTTTGAACACGGAGCAGCAGCATGGACAAATAAAACAACTATAGGAAGCCGTGGAAAATTCACTCAGATTGCTGGAGCTAAGGTTGAATTAGACAGAAGCAAAGTAAGTTACCCTTCTACTGGATATGAAAAAGTAAGGAAAATTTATATTACGACTAATAATGATACCGCAGTATGGGCAATTGATTACAGCGATGCATCAGATACTACTAAATGGACAAAAATATATGATAAAGATTTAGGCGGATGGATGGCAGGATATTCTAATACAACAGAATTTTATATGGCGACTTCGAATTATGTGGCGAATGCAGGCGATGATTATACGATGTTATATTATGCTAAACAATATCAGGGTGGATTTATTAAAACTGATCCACGTACACAAGGGCAGTGGTTTGGAGAATACATATCTGCTTATAAAAGCGTTAGAGGAGCTAATGCTACATTTATGCCCACAATGCAGCAGAGAATTAAGTTTGTAGATTAAAGTTTTATATAGAAAATGCGGGATTTCCTGTGTTTTAAATGTAAATGTGAGTGAGTGAATAAAACGGCATCGTTTTAATTTAAAGCGGTGCCGTTTTTTTTTGTATTGATTAAAATCGAGAAAAAGTGCCGAAAAAGTGCCGTATCGTCAAAAGTCATTTTTTATTTTTTAAAATATCCGGGTATATTTGAAGAATTGTGTGGCGCAAAAAAATGCGGATATTTTATTTTGAATAAAATAAATTGCTGTATAATTCTTCAAAGTTGTCAATAAGTTTTTTTATTGTGTATCTGCTTAAAACATATTCCTGTCCTGATTTACTCAGTTTTTCACGTAAAATTTTATCAGTGCATAAAGTATAAATTTTTTCTGAAAGTTTTTCTGGATTTTGGGATTCTGCAAGAAGTCCGGTCTGATTGTCGATTATTAAATCCCCCACTCCTCCGACATCTGTAGAAATTACAGGTATTCCGGCTGCAAGAGATTCTATTATTACCGTTGGTAACCCTTCGTTTATTGAAGTCAGAACTACAATATCGCTCATTCCGTAATATTTATCAAGTTCACTTGAAAATCCTGTGAATTCAAAATAATCGGATAATTTATAACTATTGATTAAGTCAGTTATTTCTTGTTTCAGATATCCGTCACCTACAATGAATACTTTAAAATTTTGGAACCTGGTTTTTAATATATTTATTGATTCGACAAGCAGTCTGTGATTTTTTATTGGAACTATTCTCGCAATAATGCTTATAACAATCTGTTCTTCGTTAATTTTATATTTTTTACGCATTTCATTTCTATATTTTTTTGAGTTTATGAATTCGTTAAGTTCCAGTCCTAACGGGATATTTATTATTTTATCATATCCGCCGAGATTCAGTTCCACAAAATCTTTTCTTTGTTTACTGCTTACACTGATTATTTTATCAGTGAATTTAGCCAGAATTTGTTCGATTACAGTAAAAAATTTAGTTTTTGATTTCGAAAAATATCCGTCAAATATATGACCATGAAATGTATGCACTATTTTTTTTCTGAACGTTAGAATTGCAGCTATCCGCCCGAGGGTTCCTGCTTTAGCAGTATGCGTATGAACAATATCAGGCTGGAATGTCAGCATTATCCATATAAGTTTTATTAAAGCAATAAAATCGTATAGAAAGATAAGTTCACGCTGCATTTTTTCTATCAATATAAATTTTACATTCATTTTTTCGCATAAATAAAACATATTGCCTTCAGCTTCTGATTCTTTGCCGGTTATTAGTTTAACATCGAATTTTGTTTTATCAAGAAGAGCAGCAAGGTAAATTACATTTACCGCAGGTCCGCCGATATTTAATCTTGTGACAATCTCAAGAATTTTAATTTTTTTATTCTTTTTATTAGACATAATATTTTTTTGATTCATATAAATCGGAAATTGATTTTATGAATTTCCCTATTGAAAAATTTGTTTTTACAGTTTCAAAAGCATTTTCAGAAATTTTATAATTTAATTGTTCATCCTTCAACAACATAGAAGTTTTTTCTATAAATTCATCTGCCGAATGTTCGCATAGAAAACCGGATTCGAAATCTTTTACAAGTTCAGACATTCCTCCGACATCAGGAATCACAACGGGTAATCCTTCTGCCATTGCTTCAAGTACAGCTCTTGAGGAACTTTCCCACAAAGAAGTTAAAATAAAAATATCAAACATTTTAAGCAAATATCTTACATTATTCTGATGACCTAAAAATTTTATGTTTTCAACTTTTTTTTCCGAAGCATAATTTCGGATATTTTTTAATTCAGGTCCGGAACCGATAGATACAAAATATAAATCATTAAAAATTTGGTTCAAACCTGAACAAATATCAATAAATAATTTATAATTTTTTACCGGGGTTAAGTTTGCGACAATTCCTATAACTCTGCAATTTTCCGGTATTTTATGTTCGTTTTTTATTTTTAATGAAATTGTTTTTTTTATTGATAAATCGAATTTTTCAAATTCTAATTTTATCCCGTTAGGTATCACAATAATTTTTTTTTTATCGATTTTTTCTCTTTCAGAAACAACAGTTTTTACAAGTTCCGAGTTTGATGTGAAAACATCAACAAGTTTTGCAGTTAAAAAATCGATGAATATATGATATATTTTTTTCCAGTAATCAGGACTGCGGTATGAAGATATAATTGTCTTAACTCCTGCAATTTTTGATAATATTCTTCCTGCCTGGTCCGCGTGGAACAGATATGTGTTTACAATATCAGGTTTTTCGTTTTTTATTATTTTATATAATTTTAATATTCCGATAATATCAAATTTGTTTTTCATTTTTAAAGAATATACTTTGCAATTGCGTTTTTCAAGTTCTTCAATCAATTGACCATTTCCAATCAGAGCTACAAAGTTCATTTCAAACTTGCTTCTGTCGAAATGTTCTGCTAATGATATCAGCATTTTTTCAGTTCCGCCTATTCTGCTGTCAGTGGTAATATGAAGAATTTTAATTTTTTTCATTTTGTTATGTCCCGCAATTAATTATATTAACAGATTTATTCTTAATTCAGTAATTTTCCGATGAATATTTTTTTAAAATTTCATCTGCTGTTCCTTCCATTTTTATGATTCCTTTATCTAACCAGAATACATAATCAGCAACTTTTGAAACTGCTCCAAGATCGTGAGAGGCAAAAATTATGCATTTTTTGTTTTTTTTGAATTCATTGATTTTATCAAGGCATTTATGCTGGAATTTCATATCCCCTACAGCTATTACTTCGTCACAAAGAAAAACTTCAAAGTTTAATTGAATAGCTATTGAAAACCCAAGGCGCATAAACATTCCTGCTGAATATATTTTTATTTTTGAATCAATGAATTTTTCGAGTTCCGAAAATTCAAGTATTTTGTCTAAATTTGAGTCAATATCTTTTTTTGACATCCCCATAATAGAACTGTTAAGATAAATGTTTTCTTTGCCGGTAAGTTCAGGATGAAATCCAGAACAAAGTTCTAATAATGTTGAAATTTTTCCTGAAACATTAACTTTTCCAGAACTCGGAGTTATTATTCCTGCCATTGTTTGAAGCAACGTGCTTTTTCCTGAACCATTTCTGCCTATAAGGGCGTAACATTTGCCTTTTTCAAGATTCATATTAATATTTTTCAGCGACCATAAGATTTCATATGAACCTGGAGTTTTTAGAAAAGGCAGAATATTTTTTATAAGAGCCGGAGATTCATAAAATACTTTAAACTTTTTTGAAACATTTTCAAGTTGAACTGCGAATTCAGGCATCAATTTATAACCAATCCTTTTTTCTGAAAAATACCATCATAATAAGAATAATGAACAGCATTATTTCCATAACTATTACAAATGCATGAGTTGAATTTTGAAAAGGAAGATTTATATTCATTCCGTATATGCCTGATATTAAAGTTAAAGGCATAAAAATAACTGAAATAATCGTGAGCATTTTCATGATATCATTTCGTCTTATATCCATTAATGCGTCATATGACTGGTATAAACTTTCTATTAATTCTTTGCTTGTTTCAAGCATATCAAAAATTTTTTCGCTATGATCCACTATATCTCCGAAATAAACTTCCATATCTTCTGAAATATATTTTAAATCAGTTAATTCGAGTTTTTTTAATAATGTAATTTCAGGTTTTAAAATATTTTTAAATAACAGAATATTTCTTCTTAAAATCAGTATTTCAGATATTGAATTTTTATCAAGAGAATCCAATATTTTTTCTTCAATAATACTTATGCTTTTATTAATTTTTTCAGCTACAGGGATACAGTAATCTATAAGCGTGTCAAGAATCGTATGAAGAAGATCTGCTGAATCTACACAATCTATTTTATTGTTTTTGACATAATCGTTAAAGATTTTTTTTATAGGAGTAAAGTTCATTTCATGGACTGTCACCACATAATTTCTGCCGACGAAAATTGAGATAACTCCGGTTTCAAGTTTTTTGTTGGCAGATATTTCTAACGGAACCTGCATAACAAGAAAAATAAAATTATCAAATTCATCCATTTTAGGCCTTTCTATTTTGCTGGTGGCATCTTCAATTGCCAAAAAATGGAAATTGAAAACGTCTTTTAATATAGCAAGGTTTTCAGGCGCAGGAGTGAAAATGTCCACCCAAAACAAAAAATCTTTATCTCCTATTTTTTCTGATAAAAATTTTTTGTCAATATCAGTATAGAAAATATTTCCGGGAATATTATATCCTATTATCCGCATATATTTTTTGTTATTTTACTTTATATTATAATTTTGACATTAATTTACTAAACAATATTATAG
>JAGOBX010000514.1 GCA_017999075.1 Candidatus Babelota bacterium
TATCAAGAAATTTGCGATAGGTGGCAGAAAGGAGAAAAATAATAATGTCTATACATCCAAATTTTCCTGTTTCTCCATACGAAATATTAAACCCTGATATCCGCTGGTTTCCAGCAGACGAAGCATTACGAGAATCAAGCTATGAAAAATTATTACCGCCGTTAGTCGTAACGCTTCGTAAACAAGTGTCGGAATGGCGGAATATTAATTATAATGGTGCAAGCGAAACAAGTATTTCATTATTAAACTGGTGGTTTAAGACAGAACATACAATTACAAATTATGAAGGAAATATCACAACTTTTAATTATTATTTTGCACAGCGTGAAGCAGTCGAAACAATAATATATTTATTTGATGTGGTAAAAATAAAAGATAAATACGATTTATTAAGATATGATTCGTCCGGCGCAGTATCGGCTGGTATGTTTGACGAAGAGTGGCGCAGATTTGTAATTAAGATGGCAACAGGCAGCGGCAAAACAAAGATACTGAGTTTGATATTAGCGTGGTGTTATTTTCATAAACTTTACGAGGCTGCTTCAGAACTTGCGAGAAATTTTTTGATTATAACGCCGAACATAATCGTTCTTGACAGAATTAGAACTGACTTTGACGGATTAAAAATATTTTATGATGATCCTGTTTTGCCAGATAATGGTTTTGAAGGTAGGGACTGGCAATCAGATTTTCAATTGACTTTGCATATTCAAGATGATGTTCATATAGTCAGAAAAACTGGAAATATTTTTTTAACAAATATTCATCGTGTTTATGCAAGCGGTATTAATGAACCGAATTTTGACGACGACGATACGCGCGATTATTTTTTCGGCAAACGACCGACTGGAAAAACAACAGATTCAAAAATAGATTTAGCTGAAATCGTAAGAGAAATAGATGAACTTGTGATTTTAAATGATGAAGCTCATCATATACATGACAGCAAACTTGCATGGTTTAAATCTATACAGGATATACACAACCGTTTAAAACAAAAAGAACATTTTCTATCTTTACAAATCGATGTTACAGCTACGCCAAAACATAATAACGGCGCAATATTTGTTCAAACTGTTTCCGATTATCCGTTAGTCGAAGCAATTTCGCAAAATGTCGTCAAACATCCTGTTTTGCCTGATTCAGCGAGCCGCGCGAAATTGCAGGAAACACAGAGCGTAAAATATGTTGAAAAATACGCCGATTATATTCATTTAGGTATAGAAGAATGGAGGAAGGCATATACTGAACACGAAAAACTTGGTAAAAAAGCAGTTTTATTTATAATGACGGATGATACTAAAAATTGCGATGATGTTGCTGAATATTTAGAAACAAGTTATCCTGAATTTAAAAAAACCGTATTGGTTATTCATACAAAAGATAATGGAGAAATATCAGAATCAGATACAAAACGCAATAAAGAAGAATTAGAAATGTTGCGTGAACAATCGCGAAAAATTGATAGTTGGGAAAGTCCGTATAAAGTGATTATATCTGTTCTTATGCTAAAAGAGGGCTGGGATGTTCGTAATGTAACTACAATTGTAGGATTACGAGCGTATTCATCAAAAAGTAATATTTTACCTGAACAAACACTGGGGCGAGGATTAAGGCGAATGTATCAAGGAACTGAAACAACAGAATATGTCAGCGTAGTCGGAACTGACGCTTTCATGGATTTTGTTGAATCTATACAAAGCGAAGGCGTTGAACTTGAACGCAAAGCAATGGGCGAAGGAACCAAACCCAAAACGCCATTAATCGTTGAAATAGATAGCGAAAATACTAAAAAGGATATTGAAAAACTTGATATTGAAATTCCGGTTTTATCTGCCAGAGTTTATAGAGAATATAAAAACCTTAATGAACTCAATCCCGTGAAATTTGAAAATGAGAAAATAGAATATAAACAATTTGATAAAGAAGAACAGCGTCAGATTGTTTTTAAAGATATAACAACCGGAGAGATTACACATACAACTTTCCTTGACGGCGTAAATGCGGGAAATTATTCAAGCGTTATCGGTTATTTTACACAAATAATAATGAAAGATTTGCGGTTGATAAGCGGATATGATATTTTATACGGAAAAGTAAAAGAGTTTATAAAATTTTATTTATTTAACGCTGATATAGATTTAGAAAATTTAAATACTTTAAGAAATTTGTCGGAATTAAAAGCGACTAAAACAATAATTGAAACCTTTAAGAAAAAAATTAATGACTTAACTGTTCAGGATAAAGGTAACGCTGAAATACGCGATTATATAAAATTAAAGCAGACACGGCCATTTGTAGTAAAAGAACAGGGTTACCTTATTCCTAAAAAGAGCGTATTCAATAAAATAATCGGCGACAGTAATTTAGAATTAGAATTCGCGAATTTTCTTGATGAAAAATGCGAGGATATAATTTCATACGCAAAAAATTATATGGCAGTTCATTTTAATTTGGATTATGTAAATGCAGCCGGCAATATTTCAAATTATTATCCCGATTTTATAGTAAAGATTTCAGACAAAAAAATTGTGATTGTTGAAACAAAAGGTTTAGAAGATTTAGACGTACCTTTAAAAATGGAAAGATTAAAACAATGGTGTATTGATATAAATTCGATTCAAAAAAATATTGTTTATGATTTTATATTTGTTGATGAAGAGACCTTTAAAAATTCGAGAATTTCAAATTTTAAAGAATTGCTTGAAACATTTACAAAATATAAATAATGCCGCCTTCACTATCCTGTTTCGGCGGCAAAAACCAGACAAAATTTTTTAAAAACAAAAAGATATGATTACAAAACAAAAAGAAAATACGGCAGATAACTCGGGCTTATACCTCGTGCCTGCGGCACGGCGCTACGCTCCGACAGGCAAGTAAAAAAATATTGATAAAACAGCGACGTAATTCATTGATAATATTAGACTTACATCGCTATTTCTGCCTCATTTGAGTTTGCTTCAATTTCACTTCGAGTAAGCTTCGAGT
>JAGOBX010000040.1 GCA_017999075.1 Candidatus Babelota bacterium
GAGTTCTAACTGTTATAATCGGAAAACACAAAAAACAGGAGCCGAAATCAATTGAAATATCTGTGAAATAATTATTGTCAAAATGAAACAGAAAATATCTGTTCTCAAATTATTAAATCAAAATTGCGCTGAAAATACATGGATAGCATTTATTTTCAATGCGCAATTTTGATTTGCAAAAATGACGCCTGCAGTATAAAATTTCAATAAATGAAAAATGCAGTTCTACAGGTAAATCATCGGCAAACAAGCTTCTTCTTTTTCTGTTTCAATATACATTTATTATCAATTATTTTTTCAAATATACACTAATGCGCGATAAAAAAATTTCCATTTTTTTGAACTCGCCCCAGTTTAAATTTACTCTCCATTAATTTAATTTGACTTTTAAATTCAATTATATTATTTTAAACTTATTATTTAAAATTTTAAATTTATTAATTACGGAAAATCATAATTATGCTTACAGACAATATTCTTGATTTAATCGGCAATACGCCGCTTATAAGATTAAAAAATGAAAAAATATTTGCAAAAGCGGAATTTCTTAATCCTGGCGGAAGCATAAAAGACAGAGTTGCGCTGTCAATGATAGAAGGTGCAGAATCAAAAGGTCTTTTAAACAAAAACAGCATTATCATTGAACCAACTTCCGGAAACACCGGGATCGGAATTGCTCTCGTCGGAAAGATGAAAGGATATAAAGTTAAAATTGTAATGCCTGAAAATATGAGTTCTGAAAGAAAAAAACTTATTACATCTCTTGGAGCAGAACTCATACTTACCCCGAGCAGCGAAGGAATAGGCGGTGCAGTTGAATATGTAAAAAAAGAATCTAAAAAAAATAAAAATTATTTTGTCCCCCAACAATTCGAAAATCCTGATAATCCGAAAATTCATTACCAGGAAACCGCAAAAGAACTCTGGAGACAAATGAGCGGAGATATACAGTGTTTTGTTGCAGGAGTAGGAAGCGGAGGCACACTTCAGGGAGTCGGGTCATTTTTGAAAGAACACAAACATGACGTAAAAATAATTGCTGTTGAACCAAAAAATGTTTCTGCTCTTTTAGGTCATGAACCAGGGCTTCATCAGATACAGGGAATAGGCGACGGTTTTATTCCCAAAATTCTAGATGTTTCTCTTGTGGACGAAGTCATTGAAGTAACAGATGAGGATGCGGTAAATACCACAAAACAGCTCGGACAAAAATACGGATTACTTGTAGGGATTTCTTCAGGAGCCAATATATGGGCATCTAAAAAAATTTCAAAAAAAATTAAAGGAAACATTGCAACCGTTCTTCCCGACAGGGTTGAACGGTATTTCAGCACTGCGCTGATATAAAATTAAAAAAAAATTAAACTAAAAAAAATATTTTTCTATTGATCAATGCTGGTCAAATTAATTGATCCCTTATCAGTTATGACAATCGTATGTTCATATTGTGCTACCAGAGATTTATCAGGAGTTCTTAAAGTCCAGCCGTCTTTAGAATCAACAACATAATTCGCATTAGAAGACACAAAACATTCAATGGCAACTACCATTCCTGACTTAAATTTTTTTTTATCTTTAGGGTCGTAATAATTTAAAATATGATGAGGATCTTCGTGCAAAGATTTACCGACTCCATGCCCGCATAAATTCTGAATTGTTTTAAAGCCGTATTTTTTTGCTTCATTCTCAACTATTAATCCCATTAGATTAATTGCTGTTCCTGCTTTAGCTGCTGATATGCATTTATTTAAAGCTGCCAATGAACTTTTACATAAATTGGAAACTACAGGCAAAACAGGTTCCAAAGCAGTTGAAGCGCCAGTATCAGCAAAATATCCGTCAAGTTCAGCAGATACGTCAATATTAACCAAATCTCCTGATTTAATCACTCTATTTCCAGGAATACCGTGAGCCGCTTCATCATTAACGCTGATACAGGTTGCTCCAGGGAATTTATAAACTGTGCTTGGCGCAGATTTAGCTCCGTTCAATATCAGAAAATTTCTACCGATATTATCAAGTTCTGCAGTAGTAATTCCGGGTTTTAAATTCCGGATCATTTCATTTAAAGTCAAACCAACGATTCTGCCGATGCGTTTAAAAGATGCAAGTTCTTTTTCTGAAGAAATAATCATAATTATTTTTGAGTTACATTACTGAAAAATCAATTTCACTAATATTAGTTATAATTTTATCTACAATTCCGTATTCTTTAGCCTCTTCAGCACTTAACCAAAAATTCCTATCTGAATCCTTTTCTATTTTTTCATACGGTTGACCTGTAGCCGAACTAATTAATTTATTAAGCCGTTTCCGCATTTTAATAATTTCCTGGGTTTCAATTTCTATGTCTGAAGCCTGGCCTCTCATTCCGCCTGAAGGCTGATGAATAAGATATCTGGTATTCGGCAGGGAATACCTGAATTTTTTTTCAGCTCCTAAATAAATAGTTATTCCGGCACTTGCAACCCAGCCAGTACCTATCATTACAACTTTAGGTTTTACAAACTTTATCATATCATGTATCGTATCTCCGGATTCCACGTGTCCGCCCTGAGAATTAATAATAATTTTTATTGGTTCAGTTTCAGAAAGAGACTGCAAAAAAATGAGGTCTGAGACAACTTTTCCTGCAAGTTTCTGATTAATTTCTCCGCATATCAGAACTGT
Organism: Candidatus Babelota bacterium; assembly: GCA_017999075.1. Taxonomy (GTDB): domain Bacteria; phylum JAGOBX01; class JAGOBX01; order JAGOBX01; family JAGOBX01; genus JAGOBX01. The sequence goes on from JAGOBX010000040.1 coordinate 2,671, forward strand.
CCTGGTTTTTTTTAATACTTCATTGGATTTGCGTTTTTCTTCTTTATTATTCTGATCGTCGTTTTCATTTTCTTTGTCGCACATTTTATAATCTCCTTTAAGCTAAGCATATTGTTAATTATACTCTGCTTTGAAATGATTAGTTGACAAACCGTTTAATTGATAATCAATAAAATACGGGAAATAAATTTATTTTATAAATTAATTATTTCAAAGCACAATATTTTATTGAATTATATATCAGATTTTTCAATAATTCAACTTTATTTTTCTAAAATATTTTTAATTTTAAGATATACCCTGTCCCAACTGTATTCCTGCACCGTTTCATAAGCTTTTTTTTTGACAGAGTTACATAATTTGCTATCATTTATATACATTTCAATCTTTTCAATTAAATCTTCAGCATCAAACTTTCTATAAATCAATCCGTTTTCTTTATGTTTTACAACGCTGCCCGGTCCTATTGAATCCGACACTATAACCGGAACGCCGCAAGCCATTGCTTCCAGAGTAACTATGCCAAAAGGTTCCGGCCATATAGAAGGAACAATGCAAATATCAGCGTTTTTATATACTTCAGATAATTTTTCCTGCGGAAGCCACGGAATAATTTTTATATTATTTTCATTTAATATAAATCCATTTTCTGCAGTTATATTTAATGAGATATTTGTATATTTTTTACATAATATTTTAAATGCTTTATAAAGTATATGGAATCCTTTTGCAGGATCTGACGCTCTTCCTGCCATTAAAATATTTATATTTTTTTTGTTTTTCAAATCAGGATGTTCAGAATTGTTAAACACAAAATTGGTCAGATCTATTCCGCTGGGTATTTTATGTATATTATTATTAAATGGCGACAGTTTGTCTTTTATAAAATCATTGTAGCAGATAATAGACGAAGCATTCCTTATTGATTCAATAACAATTTTTTTGTAGGAAGGCAGAAACGCCAAACTTCCAAAATATTCTTGTATAAAAACTTTGGATCTGCTTGTAATTAACCATTCCAGAGCGCAGAAACTGCAGCTAAGCCAATCTTCAAAATTCCCTGTAAGATAATTCTTTTCGCAAAGACTGTTATTTTTAAAAAATATCCCGTGCTGCCTCAGGCATAACCCTTCGTACGCATAAAAACGGATGATATACTTATAATTTTTAAAATATGATATAACAGCAGGTTTAATAAACCATCCGTCTCCAAAAAAAATTAAATCAGGATTATATTCATCTATTTTTTCTTTTAATTTTTTCGGGTAAGAAAAAAAATTAAAATTAAAAACATCCGTCTTGATTTTTTCTGTTTCAACACCGATTTTTTCAGCATTTTTCCCTCTGTTAAACCCAAATTCCATTTCAGGTATAAACAATTTTACCGTAAAATCATTATTAAATCTGGTTATTATCTCTTTTATATCAGTCCTCGCTCCGCCGTCAGGCGGCCAGTTAAAAAGAAAATCTATCACCGCTATTTTTTTTTTCATTTATTTCTTATTATCTTATAAAAAAATTCATAAAATTTATCTTTACATTTTTCAATTAATATCTGGAACTTGTTAAGCACTGCTTTACGCGCAGTCAATTCATTAAAATACACTACATCCACATACTTAATTCCATATTTCCTTATAATTCTAAACAGCTTAATTTTTCTTTGATAACGTATTATTATATTATTTCCTATTCTGTCTGTCCAGTCATTGTCATTTTCTTTATTGTAATATACTAATCCGAATCTATCAATCAGTTTGTATTCAACAGCCCGATCTTTTCCAATATGGCAAACATCTAATCCAACAACTTTTGATATATATTCGGCATTATTTTTCAACATATCGCAGGTAACCAAAAAATCTTCTTCTGATTCCATCGGAAATCCTGCTATCAAATCAATATTACATTTTATCCCTGCTTCAAATGTATTTTTCAAGACAAAACGAATATCTTTTTCCTTATGAAGTTTTTTCATATTGGAAATAACATTTTGCGAACCGCTTTCTATACCAAATTCAAACTCTGTAAATCCGGCTTTTTTCAATTTTTTCATAACATCAAGCGTCATATAATCTTTAGCGACTCCAATTCCGTACATTTCAATGTCGATATTGTTATTAATTATCAAGCCGCAAAATTCAATAAGTTTAGTTATATCGGCATTTATCAGCGAATCACAAAAAAAAAACTGACGCACATTGTTACTCATCAAATGAAATTTTATTTCAGAAAATAAATTTTCAGGAGTGCGCTGTCTGAATTTTTTCCAGTATCGGTTTACGTCGCAAAATATACATTTACTTATACAACCTCTGCTAAACAGTAAAGGCAATGATTGCGTAGTATATTTATATTTTCTGAAATTTTTATAAACCGGGAACGGCAAATCATCCAGATTCCCATCTTCATCTCTTTTCAAATTTATTTTAAATGTGGTTCCAACGAATATTGTATCTGGTATATCATCAAATTTTAATTTATCCTTTAATTTAGTTAATAATTGTTTTAACGGTTCTTCTCCTTCTCCTGTAACAAATAAATCTATACAGCCGCAGCTTAAATTATTAATATCTCTGCACCACTCGGTAATAAAACAATCAGGGCCTCCAAATACAATTATTTTTTCATGATCATTATTTTTAATATATTTTGCTATTTCAATAGACAAATATTTATTTGATAAAAAAACAGAAAAACCTATAACTTTAGATTTTATATCCAGCAAGGATTTAAAATAAGTGTTATTCAATAAAATTTTAAAATTTTTTACAGCATTTTCTTGTGTTGACCAAAGGCGTCTATCTCCCATATTAAATTCTTTTATTTTATCATTGTTGGTTTGCACCAAATTTGATAAGTCTAAAATATCGACAGAAAAATTATTTTTTATAAGATAAGATTCAATATAAGCAACACCTATTAAAGGAAAACTTATTAATGTATAAGGAGCAATAAATAAAGTTATATCAGGAACATTTATACTCATTTTGGATCAGTTTTTTCCGTATCAATATTTCTAAACGCCGATTTACAATTCGTCCGGCCTTTTAAATCAGACATTGATACACAATTTTTACAGCAGTATCTTGATAAATTATTTGTAATAATTTCCCAACGCAGTTTCCTGTATCCCGCACTATTCCAAATTTTAAAAAAATCATTTTTTATAAGATTTCCCCATGGCATTTCATTATACCAGAATTCACACGGAGTAAATTCTCCATTCGGATATGCCTGAATTTTATGCCAGGGAAACGAACATTTTCTTAACGGCAACCGATTTTCATTTAATAAATTGTGATTTTCATATTTATCTTCTTCATCAAATTTATCCGGTATTCTAAAAATATCAATACTATATTTTTTAGCGTCAGAAACCACTTTATCATAAAATTCATTATATTCTTTTTTATAATTCCACATTGACTCATTTAAAACTTCAGAAGCTTTTTTATTTATTTGAATATGCCATAAATGTATAACTTTTATTTTTAATTCCGCGGCAAGTTTCATATAATTCTCATCATAATTTTCGACTGTTTTTTTCATGATCACAAAATTAAAATGAATCTCCGGTCTTAATTTGCCATATTTCATTTTATAAAAATTAATTTTTTTTATATTGTCAATCACTTTATCGACATTTCCATTTGTTTTTATCCATTTATAAATTTCCGGTTTATATGAATCAAAAGAAACCTGAATATGTTTTACATTATTTTCGACAATACATTCAGCATGCTCTTCATTTAACAAATTCAAATTTGACATTATAAAAATATCGGGAATATTATATTTTTTATTGGTTAATTCAAGAATTTTGCTGAAATCAGGATGTTCCAAACTTTCAACAGTAGGAGAAAAAGCTATTTCTTTAACATACGGAAAAACATTATCTGCCAGTTTTATAAAATTATCTAAAGTCAAAATTTGATGTTCGGGTTCAGGTAAAATATAATGATGGCACATTTTGCATTTCATAGAACAATAATTTACCAGACTTAAAAACAAATGCAAAAACCTTGTTCCGTCATATTTATACTTTCCTTCAAAATAAAATAAAAAATTTTTATATAAAAAATTTTTTAATAACTGTTTTATTTCAGGATCAATAAACATATTACTTTACTCGAAAACAATTTCTCTGAATGAATCAGGATCATTAACATTTCCCTTTAAATCCGACATTGATACGCATTTTCTGCAGCATGTCCTTGATGGTTTATTAAAAGCAATTTCCCATCTTAATTTTTTGTATTGATCGCTTTCCCATATTTCTTCAAACTTATCATTTATTAAATTTCCCCATGGTTTTTGATTAAACCAGAATTCGCACGGCTTAAACGTACCGTTTGGATAAACAACAAGAATATACCACGGATATCTGCATTTAGGTTCAAACTTATTTGTTTCAGGTTTAATATGATTTAAACTCTCATCCTTCAAATTAAATTTTTCAGGAATACGTTCGATTGAAACTCCGTATTTTTTAGAATCAATTATAACTTTATCGTAAAATTCATTATATTTTTCTTTATGATGCCACATTGATTCACTACTCATTTCTTTCACGTCTTTATAAACAACCACATGAAAAAAACCCACCGACGTTCCTCCTATTTCCTTGACAAATTTCAAGTAACCGTCATAATTCGAAACAGAAGTATTCATTAAAACAAAATTAAAATTTATAAGAGGATATTCTGTATTATATTTTTTTTTAAAATTATTTATCATTTCAATATTCTTAATCAGAACTTCAAATTTAGCGCCGCGTTTTATATCCTCATATATATTTTTTTTATAACTGTCCATAGAAATTAATAATCTGTAAAATTTCATCCGCACTAATTTTTCAGCAATTTCTTCAGTTAAAAGCTGGAGGTTTGTCATCATCCACATCTTCGGGACATTATAATTTTTCAGTATATCGAGCAATCCGGAATAATTGCTGTGAACCAAAGGGTCAGTGCACGGAGAAAAAGCGATTTCTTCGGTTTTATATAAAACATTATCTCCGAATTTTTTAAAATCATCCAATTTAATCTGTTTAGGATCTTTCGGGTGATCTCCTAAAAATCCGAAATGACACATTTTGCAATGTAAATTACAAGTATCCTGAATATCCATAAATATCGTAAGAAATCTTTCGCGGGGTGGTTTAAACTTAATATATTTATAATATCCCGGAAAATATTTTTGAAAATAATATTTAAGTTTATACGGATAAATTTTTTTAACCAATTTTATTAAAAATGGATCCGCAATTAAAGAATTATTCATATTTTCCCCGAACATCTGTAAAATATTTTTAAAACAAAACCCAATAATTTTGAAACAGGTTTTAACAAAATTTTTTCCGGCAACGTAACAGTATTGAGTATATTTTTTATATAAATTGTATCTTGAAGATTATCGCATAATCCGGAACACGGCAAATTATAATTATTGATTTTTGTTTTGTCCAATTGATACGTTAGTTTTCTAAACTCAATTTGTTTTTTGCCGTTCCATATATCAGCAAAACTATTTTCATTAATATTTCCTCTTGCATTTACTATACGGCAGCATGAATTGAATATTCCATCAGGAAAAATCTGAAAATACGCCCACCCTGCATAACAATTAAATTTTTTAAAAAGTCCGCTGTCGTATTCGGCATCATTATTTTTTTTTTCAATAATATTTTTTAAACGCCTTTCAAAAAAATCAAATTCTATCAAATCAACTTTATGGCAATATTTTTTTTCAAATAAATTCATTACTGATTTTATTTCTAAAGCTTCCTGATATATTTTTTCAGCCTGTTCGTGAGTCAGCATAAGTTTTTCTGTTTGTCCTTTGACAATATCGACATGAGTAAATCTTATCTGTGAAGATTTTGTAATATATGCAAGCTCTATCATTCCTTTAAACTCAAAAAAATTCAAACTTAAAATAACATAATTCAATATTACATTAACATTTTTTTTCTTCGACAGCCGCATAAGATTAATTTTGGAAATACTGCTGATAAGGTTATTATATATTTCCGGACTGGCTGACGGATGCGTTATTTTATAAGTTTCTGCCGAAGCTGCCCATAAACTTATAATAACAGTATCAACATTATTATCAATAAGCATTCTTATCTTTCGGTTATCCATATTAAGAAAATTAGTATTTAAATCTATCCGCGAATAAGGTTTTGATTTAATAAGTTTTATTAAATTTTCTATTTTACTGTAAAGCATTGGTTCTCCGCCGCCGGAAATCGAAAAATAAAAAGTTCCGTTATCAAGAAGATATTTCACGGTTTCGGAAAGTTTTGAAAACGGGATTTCAACAGTTCTCAAAGTTTTATCAAGTTTTTTATCTTCCTGAATTTCAGGAGAATAACACCAGCATGCAATGCAGTTTGTATTGCATTTATAAGTCGGACAAATCGAAAATCTGTATGGAGCATTAAAAGCTAAAAAATGCGTATTAACACTTAAATAAAGTCTGTATGCATAAATTTTATTTTTTATCTTTAATTTAACTCTTCTGATTTTTTGAAAAAACAAGTCAAAATTAAAATTTATAATCAAATCAATAATATGAAGACGTTTTGCAAGACGGGTTGAATCTTTAAATCCTGAAATGTCTATATTTCTGATCGGAAAAACTTCAGAATTATCAATATTTTGAATAAAACCAATTTGAGACAAAACAATAACAGTAACAGCCGAATAATTCCATAAAATATCTTCATTCAATTTTATTTTAGTTTCTAATTTTAATGCTATTTCTTTTACAGAAAGATTTCCTGCGCACTCATTATAAAACATCCTGACAAATTTAATGTATTCAGCTATTTTTAACATTCTTTTAAAAAAAGAACTGTCAGGCTGAATAAAAATATATACTGAAGAAATCATAGCTTTAACGCATAATAAAATTTCCCTGTAAGTAAGTTTTTCAATCTGTTTTACAGGAATCTCATATAACAGAGAATCAGGTATGAAATTAACTCTGTGATGATAATAATCCGACCATTTTTTTGCATTGACTATACCGATATTCTTTGCTTCTTCAAACAATTTTGTCCCGGGGTGGGGGGTGCACAGCTGACCAATATATAATGGCACGGGAAGCGGATGAAAATATTTTATCCAGCCGCATTCTTTTAAAATTTTATCGATAATTTCCGCTTGTTTATAATAAGTTGTAAGCGTATCTCCAGGATTTAACGCCATATAAGTAAACATCGGTACCATATTATTTTTCTTCAAAATTTCTGCTGCTTCAAGAGTAACCTCTATATTTTCTTCTTTGTTTACTGCTTTATGTGACTGCGCGTCAGCAGATTCAATCCCCATCTCCATTCCTATGCATCCTGATTTTTTTATTAACGGCATCAGCTCCGAACATTGAACTATATGCGATGCCCGGGTCAGTCCAAGCCATTGAATTTCAAGGCCGCGCGTAATAATTTCATTACATAAATCTCTGATGTAATCTTTTTTTAAAAACAGGTTGTCGTCCCAAAAATGTATTTTATCAATTTTTAAATCATTAGAAATTTTTTCAATTTCGTCAACTACATTTTTTACGCTCCGCCAGCGAAGTTTGCGTTTCCAATGATACGGCGAAACGCAGTAACTGCATGCATACGGACAACCTCTGGAGCCCATAACAGGCATACGCCTGCCTCCTGTTATATGCATAGGAGTATCATAATTTTCCATAGGCATTAAATCCCATGCCGGAAATGGAATCGAATCCAAATCCTCTATAAATTCGCGGTCTCCTGAATATTTAAACATTCCATCTGATTTAAAAACAATTCCTTTAACTAAATTTAAATCGTTCTTTTTATTCAATGCCTGAAGCAATTCTATAATTGTTGTTTCACCTTCAAATTTCACTACATAATCGGCATATTCCAGACTTTCTTCAGGATAAATGGAAGGGTGCACTCCGCCTGCTATAATAGTTATTTTATCATCAAAAATTTGTTTTACTGATTTCATTATAGAAAAAGCAGAATCAGCCATAGCAGTCCAATATGAAATCATCAAAATATCAGGATTAAATTCAATGATGTATTTCAAAGCATAATCTATAGAAAGATTTCCAGATTCCATATCCAGAAATTTAACTGATACATCAGGAAATTCTTTTCTTATTACCGCAAGCAGATACCCTATCCCAAGCGGCAAAATCCGTTTATGCTTATAATTCATCTCAAGCGGCGGCTGAATAAAAAGAATCCTATTCAAAAATAGCAGCTCCAATTTTTTATATTTTTTTACTGACCTTGCGACCAGCGCCATTTTAATATTTCCGATTGCGGCGCAGTATTAAAAACATCTGCAAACTTTAAATTAAAAACTTAAGCATCAAAACCGAAATATTTATAAACTTCTACATATCCAAATTTTTAACTAAAATTTCATATAGTCGCCTGATAATTTTTTTTTGAGAATATTCAGATTCAACTGTTTTTACAGAATTTTCAGAAACAGCACAATATAATTGCTTGTCCGTTGAAAGACTGATCATATATTTAACAAATTCGTCTTTTGAATCTGCAAGCATCCCGTTTTTTTTATGTTTTATTATATTTCTTGTTTCTCCAAAATTATGAGATACAGTTGGTAATCCCATTGCCATATATTCAAAAAGTTTCGTCGGACTTTTTGATTCCATCCATTCTCTGTTTTCATTGTCAGGAATTAACGGCAACAATCCGATTCCTGATTTTTCAAGAAATTCAGGCATTTTGTCAGGATGAAGGTATCCGGTAAATTTTATCGGCAGATCAGGAAAATGATGTTTTTTAAATTCTTCAAGGTTTTTCATATACGCTCCATCGCCAGCTATATGAAATTCGCTTTTTTTCAAAACTTTATAAACTTCATAAAAACATTCCATCAGAAATACTATGTTATCAAAAATCACTTTTCCCCATACCATTCCGTTCCATACAAAAATATTTTTTTCATCATTAAATTTCCTGTTAGAACTGATTTTAAATTTATCTGTGTCAACTCCTGTTGGTATGTAAAATGTTTTTTCATTAAATTCCTTGAAGATATTAAGCAAATAATTGCTTGACACAATGCATAATTCGGCTCTTTTCGCAATATTTTCAGTTATTTTCGATATATTTCCAGAACCAAAAATAAACTTATTAAGCAATGGATTTTTAAACATGGGCGACCTGTCAAAATCAAAATCGTCGTAATCAAGAATTATCTTTTTCAATTTCAATTTTGAAAGAATATACGACGCAGCAGAATGATAATGAATTTTTTGAAGATACAAATAGTCCGAAGAATCAGCTGCTAAATGAATTAACGATTTAATCATTGCAGTAATTCTACCGCGTTCTGAAATATTCAGCATATCTTCTCCGGAAATTTCAGGAAAAAATTTTTCCTGATACGAATATACTTTTGTAGTCATTCCGTACCGATTCAATCCTTTAGAAAAATCATAGCATCTGACACGCGTATAAGGTTTATGATAATCTGTTAATCCCACAAATATTATATTTTTATTTTTATTTAAAACAGATAGCAGCCCGGTTTTCACCTTATTTTTCTTAATTTTTTTATACGCTTTTTTAACAGCATTTTCAAGTTGTTCCGGTTTCATATTCTCATGGTTTATGACGCATTTATTATATCCGTCATACAAAAAATAATTTTCTGTTAAAAGACGGTTTTCTTCTTTAAGTTTATCATAATACCTGCTTCCAGGAAATGGAGTGGCTATAGAAAACTGAACAGTATCAGGATTCAACTCAATTGCAGTTTCAATTGTTTTATCAATAGTTTCCAATGTTTCTCCAGGAAGTCCGAAACAAAAAGTCAAATGAACTTTAACTCCGATTTGTTTTGTGAATTTTATAATTTTTTTTGCAGTTTCAAGGTTAAGCGATTTATCCATTGAATTTATTATTTCCTGCGATCCGCTTTCAAGCCCGTATTTTACTGATTTAAAACCGCTCCGTTTTAAAACCACCAATAAATCTTCTGTCATCAAATCTGCGCGGCACATAGCAGCCCAATCAATATTTATTTTTTCATCAATCAGCCTGTTTGCAAAATCATAACAGAATTCTTTGTTCACATTGAAAGTATCATCGTCAAAATACAATGATTTTATATTATAATTTTCAATCAAATGCTTTATTTCTGAAACTATATTTGAAACCGAACGCTGCCTGAAATTTTTCCCTCCGTAAATTATTTGAGGCCAGGCGCAGAATATGCAACCGAACGGGCATCCTCGCGATGCAGTGATTTGAACAGAAGGCGTATTTATTCCTGAGGGAACATCCCAATAATTTTCAGGAGGAAAAGAAACTCTGTCAGGATACGGAAGAACATCAAGATTTTTCAGCAAATCTCTGCGGCCTGTATTAAAAATCTCATCGTTCTCAGGTTTAATGCTGTATTTATAATTCTTTTTATATAACAGTCCTTTTATTCCGCATAAATCTTTATCGTCCCTTAATGAAACACATAATTCAAGCATTATAAATTCGTATTCACCGATAAGAACATAATCAACATTCTTATAATGGTTTTTTATAAATTCCGGCGAATACATGAAACTGTGAAGTCCTGCAAAAACAATTTTCGCCGACGTGCGGAGTTTTAAATATTCCGCATCTTTCAAATCTTTTTCTATCGAAACCGAACTTACTTCAAGAAGAATAATATCTGGTTTAAAACTAACTATCTTATCTAAAAAATCCTTTTCGCTTAAAAGTTCCGCCGCACCGTCTATTGCTAAAACTTCAAATCCGTTTTGTTTTAACAAACTTGAGGTGTACCCCAGAAAAAAAGGGTACGGCATATAGCAGATTGACCCGTCATTCTTAAATTTTTCAAAATGAGGCCATCTGCTTCCAGCTCTTACAAAATAAAATTTTTCCTGTCCTGATTTTTTATAAAAAGGACTATTGCATAAAGCTATCTTCATTCGCGAAAGTATATATTTACGATTTCTTTAAGTCAAGAATTTTTCAAGCTATATATGATAGTTCAATTTCGAGAACTCAACATGACATTCGATAAATTACAGAGTTTAAAGAAAAAAAAGCCGCCTACAAAAATCATAAAACAGCAAAAAATGGAATTTTTTGAAAAAAATATTTTTCAACCAATTTT